>CAZVSL010000028.1:0-5006 GCA_964629935.1 uncultured Calditrichaceae bacterium
TGCCGAATCCCATCGCGAAATCGAACATCTCGTTCATGGTGTTGGCCCGAATCACGCCGCACTGCTTGAACAGGGCATCGTAGGCCACGTCCAGACCAGCAAGGGCGCCGGTATGCGAAGTGGCCGCGCGCGCCCCCGACGTGGTTCTGCCTGATTTTACAACGATAATTGGCTTCTTCTGGCTGACTTGCTTGGCCAGCTCGATAAAGCGCCTGGGTTCGCCAAAGCTTTCCAAATACATGAGGATAACTTCGATACCGTCTTCAGCGCCCCAATACTCCAGCAAGTCGTTGCCGGAGATATCGGCTTTGTTGCCCACGGATACAAACATGGAAATGCCCAAATTTAGCTCGGCAGCGTGTTCCAGGATGGTCTGTCCAAGAGCGCCGCTCTGCGAAGCAAGCGCGATGTTGCCGGCCACAGGCACGATGGGAGCGAAAGTGGCGTCCAGCCGGACGTCCGGCTCAAGGTTGAAAATGCCCATGCAGTTTGGGCCAACCATCCGCATATCATGATCCTTGACCACCTTGACCATCTGGCGCTCGACTTCTGCACCCTTTGGTCCTGTTTCCTTGAAACCCGCTGTTATCACGACCAACCCCTTGACGCGGTTCTCCGCGCATTGCTGCACGATTGCCGGAACGTGTTCTTTGGGCACAATTACAACTGCCAGGTCCACCGGATCGGGTATATCGGCGATGCTCTTGTAGGCTTTGACTGAGTGAATGTACTCCGCCCCCGGATTCACGGGGTAGAGCGGGCCATTGAATTCTGTATCCAGCAATTTGTCAAACACTTCCCGGCCCAGCGTTCCTCTTCGGGTTGAGGCCCCGATTACAGCTACTGACCTGGGTCTGAAAATGGCATCAAGTGATCTCATATCTTTGCGCTCCGGGTTAATATGTTTCTTGCGCAGAAGATAATCAATCAGGGAAACAACTCCAAGCAGAACTCGCAAATATGTTGCATTCGAGAGCAAAGCTTTTTACATTGCGATTCTTTATTTTTAAGCAAGAGGTTGATATGCACCAAATACGTCTCAGGTGGTGGCCCGCCGCTCTTATTCTTATCCTGAATGTCGTTGCCACAATATGGCTATGGTGGTTTCACGATGGTATTCGCCAGAGTAAGGTTGTCAACACATTGGTGATAGAAATCTTGTCAATCTTGTTCATCATTCTGTGGTTGCTGTTCTTTTCACGACTGCGCCTGCGCGCCAGGTTGCTGAGCACAGGAGCGATCATCGCCGCTATCGCAGTATTTTTCTTGCTGTTTGAGATACGAGGCCTGAGCGGAGACCTGGCGCCGATTTTCAAACTACGTTGGTCAAACGCTTCAAGCGGGCATATTGTTGGTTCGCGAGACCAGGAGACCGGCGACGCCATTTCCTCTGGTTCCGGGAATGCCGCTCACGCCTATCCGCAATTTCTCGGGCCGGGCAGAGATGCTACGCTGAACAATATTTCGCTCGTACCCGATTGGAAGACATCTCCGCCTCAGATGCTGTGGCGACGAGGTGTGGGCGCGGGCTGGTCGGCCTTTGCCGTGGCTGGCGAACATGCCGTTACGCAAGAGCAGCATGGTGATCTCGAATACGTGACTGCTTATCATCTCATGACCGGAAAAATCATCTGGCAGCATGGCGATGAAGCCCGATATGAATCCGTGCTTGGCGGCGTTGGACCGCGCGCAACCCCAACGATCCATGGGGAGCAGGTTTTCACATTAGGCGCGACCGGCGTATTGAATTGCCTTGATTTGCGAACCGGCGAACAGATTTGGGATAAAAACATTGTCGAGGAAAACAACGCCGCTGTGCCGGAATGGGGCGTCAGTTGTTCGCCGCTGGTGCTCGACTCACTGGTGATCGTCTCCCCGGGGGGCGAAAACGGACGTTCGATGGTTGCCTACCACAAAGACACGGGTGAGATGGTGTGGGCTGGCGGCAATGATCGTGCAGGTTACAGCTCGCCGACGCTGAGAACCGTGGCTGGTGTTGAACAGATTCTGATATTTAACAACTCGCATGTCGCTGCACACCATCCACACACAGGCGCCGTACTGTGGAAGTTCCCCTGGCCTGACCAGACCCAGAGAGTGGCGCAGCCCCTGGTAGTAGCTCCGAGTTGGGTGTTTGTTACCAGCGGCTACGGCGCAGGAAGCAAAGTATTGCAAATAGAAAAAGATACGAGCGGCGCCTTGCAGGCAGGCGTGGTGTGGGAAAACAATCGATTGAAATCAAAATTCGCTAATGTCGTGCATCGAGATGGATTTGTTTATGGCCTCGATGACGGTATTCTCGTTTGCCTGGATGTGCACGACGGCAAAAGACAATGGAAGCGCGGACGCTATGGGCACGGCCAAATGATGCTGGTAGACGACCTGCTGCTAATCATCAGTGAGAGGGGAGACCTTGCTCTGGTTGATGCCAGTCCGGATGCCTATCGGGAAGTCGCGTTTATGCCTGCTATAGACGGGAAGACCTGGAACAATCCGGCGCTGGCCGGCGCGTATCTGCTTGTGCGCAACAGCCAGGAGGCAGCCTGTTTTAAGTTGCAGGTGCGGCATGAGCTGAGTCACACTGCAGCGGCTTTTAAGTAACGTGAGAAACTGTCAAGAATAAGTAGTATGGCAAGGGTTAAGCTCAAGATTCCGGGATCGTTTCCTTTCTCGCTAGAGATTGGCGTCAGAATTACCGATGCCAATTATGGCGGTCATCTTGGCAATGATAAGGTGCTCGCTTTGGTCCAGGAGGCGCGTGTTAGCTTGTTGCAGCACCTTGGCTTCACAGAGCTGGATGTTGCGGGTGTCGGCACCATCATGACGGATGCTATCGTTGTTTATAAGTCTGAGGCATTTCCCGGGGATATACTCAGGATTGGCGTGGCATTGGCAGATATTGGCAGGTTTGGTTGTGATTTCCTGTATAAACTCGAGAACAAGGAAACGAACCGGGAAGTGGCGCGGGCGAAAACCGGCATCGTGTTTTTTGATTACAAACTGAGAAAGATGGCTCCAACGCCGGAATTGTTTATGCAACGCTGCGCGGGGTACAGAGTTCAGGAGGACAACCAATGAGATTGGTTCAATTGCTCATGGCGTTCCTTATTCTAAGTAGTGGGAACGCCCACGGACAATCAGTCGGCAAACTCGAGGGCAGGATTGCAGAGATTCAGGCCGGACTGGAAGCGATCCGTGGCGACGAATTTTTGCATCCGGTTAAAGTCGCCAGTCAATCACAGCAAGGGTTCTCAGACTACCTGGACATGATGATCGAGAGCCACATTGCACCGAATTTGCTCGATAATTATGGCAAGATCGTACGCAAATTGGGATTATATCGCGGCCCGGAAATTGAGGATTTCAAAAGCTTGATCAAGCTCGTGGTGCAAAGCCAGGCCGCCGCATACTACGATCCCGAGAAGGATAGCTTTTTTATCGTCATGCAAGAATTGCCCGAGCAGGTCGTAAATGCTGTGTTTGCGCATGAGCTCTACCACGGTTACCAGGATCAGCATTTCGATCTCAGGAGATTCTATTTGGACCGCCTGAGCAACGGACTCAATGACGATGAGTTGCTGGCGCGGCAATCTGTAATCGAAGGCGAAGCGACCTATGTATCGCAATTGTGGACGATGAAGAAGATGTTCGGCCAGATTCCCGACACCACGGCACTGCAATTCGCTATGCAAATGCAATCGCAGGTGGGCATCGGTCAGCTCCTGCAGATGGTGAAGAACGGCGCTTTTGCCGCCGCAGCAAACAGTGACGTGCAGGAAGCCCTGAACTCGATCGACAGGATTCCAACTTTTCTGCTGGAGACTATGTTTGGGCCATATTTTAAGGGTATGGGCTTCGTATATCACATTCAACGGGAAGGTTGGGAGAGGGTGGACGAGCTGTACAGCAATCCACCTGTTTCCATGGAACAAGTACTGCATCCGGAGAAATGGTTGGCCGGTGAGCAGCCGGTTATAATCTCGTGGCCCGACTTTACTTCCCACGCGCTTTTTCAGGAGTGGCGCCTGCTTGAGTCTAATACGCTCGGCGAATTCCAGTGGCGAATTATCTTCACAGAACATGACCTCGAGAGTCGTGCCGCCACGGCCGCTGATGGCTGGAACGGTGACTCTTTTGCTGTTTTCCAGCATGAAAGTGGTCAGGAAATGCTTTTACTCTTGCTCACAGCGTGGGATACTGAGGAAGACGCAGAAGAGTTTGAGGAGGCTTATCGTCAGTTGCTGGCCGTTAAATATCCACAGGGAGAGCTGCCGGTCCGCGTCAAGCAAGTTGGCAAAGATGTGGCAATCGTTGAAGGAGGGACTGCGAAAAATACGCAAGCATTCTTGAATCTTGTGCTGGGGCTTGAGAGAGGCAAACTTTGAGGTTTACCTCGTTTTTTGAAGAACCGGCTTTGTGCTTTCCGGCATGCCAAATACCGTTCTTATTTCATCCCAATATTCATATTTGTCGATCTGGCTTACGTCCGTGACGTAGAGACCATTGGTCAGCCGCAGCGCAGTTTGCAGCGACTGCTTGAACAACTCCTCGTTGTTCTTGAATTGTTCTACCAAAATGGCAGCGTAAACCGGGGTTGCCTGTTTAACCACTTCCATGGATAGGGTTGCGCTGCCTTCGACGCTCATCCACCAATCCGCGCCAGCCTGCTCAGCATCCTGTATTGTCAGCCGCGGGAAAAAGCAGCCCACAACAGAATAGTTCAACTTCTCGGCAATTGCGGTTTTGTTGTATTCAGGAGGCGCCCAGTTGGCCTCGGGATAACTTGTTTCGCTGGCCCAATTTACGCCGTATTCATAATAAGTCGGATACCAGCTTCCGGTAAAATTGCCGATTGGCATGGTAGGGTCAATTTGCTGAATTTCCGTGATTAGCCGTATCATAAAGGTTTGGATCGATTTGGCGCGAAATTCTATCCAATCCTGAAAATATTGCCCCGGCACTGCTTCCCAGGTCTGGTTGGATGACTGCCACTCGAATACATCTTC
>CAZVSL010000028.1:5016-11399 GCA_964629935.1 uncultured Calditrichaceae bacterium
GCCACCAGTCAACTTTTGGCCCCCCAAGAAACTGCTCGAAGTGTCGTTTGGTTGCATCTGAAAAATCCGCCTCGATGCCGGAGAATCTAACTTTGTCGAAGACAATGCCATCGAAGCTATACTTCTCAATGAACTCCTTGATCACGGAAATTTCGTAGTTCTGCACTTCTGCCAGGTGTGGATTGGCGAAGGCAACCGAGCCACGTGCCCACCGTGTGATAGGAACAATTTGCGGCTCGTCATTTTCGACCACATAGACCATCGATTGCCATGATTCCCGTTCGTTGTAGAGCGGCCCGACGCGTTCCAGCATGTGTCCCTCTGAGAACATCGGGTAAACGGCGTAGACCTGGAGCTTCCTTTGCCGCGCTTGCTCAATAAAAACAGCCACAGGATCGAAATCCAGCGGCACGCGAAATTTTTGCCATTCAAGCAGTCTTGGTGCGATTTTGCTCTCATAGATCACATGCCCACTAATGGTCTTGACGCCAAGCGCCACGGCCTGAAACCCTGCGGATTGCGCATTGTTGAGAATCTCAAGGATTCCGCGCCGGCTGCTCAGCTTCTCGATGTTTCGGAGCGGATCACACCATAGCACGGTCAGCTTATTGGCTTGCGAATGGGCCGATGTAGCCACCGCAAGCAGCAACAAAAAGGGTAGAATCGAAAAGCGCAGAGAGTTCATGGTTAAACCAGATATTTGCTGAAGAGCAGGTTCAAAACCCCGATAACACAAAGCAGAATAGCCAGCCCTACTTTCTGTTTCTTAACAATGAATGAGATTCCGGCAGACAGAAACATCAGGCCTGCGAATACAGATATGCGAGATGTGCTCAATCCCACAAGCAAACAGAAAACGGCCCAGATTATCCATTTTTCAGCGGTCGTAAATCCGCGCTTTTGTTGTTCGACATTGTCGCTGGACAAGAGGTCATCCTTAAGGTAAGGGGTTTACAAGAAAAAGGCAGGTTCAAATAAAACCTGCCCTTGTTATCAAAACTGGCTGCTTAAGCTCACTTTGACAGCGCTGCGGCCAGATCATTCACCAGCCGTTCGAGTAGATTTTGCGGCAGTGCAAATGATATGGCCCTTTTGCGTTTAAAGGTACGGTCATACGCAAAGCGCTGCAGTGTTATATGGCCGCGGCTATCAAACATCATGTCGAAATACTGGATTTCGCGCTGACCATGGTCCTCAAGTTCACTGCGTAATTGAATGGCTGTATTGTGTGTGTCGAATTCAACAATCTGCATGGACTCGGGAAGGTAGCTCAGGCTTTGAATGAGCTGCTCAGCCCGGTGCTTTAACTGCGTGGCATCGTTAAGCTTGCAGCCACGGTTCGTTAACACAAGTTTATCCAGCACGATGCTGTACTTATCCTGATCCGCAATCTTGACTTCGAATTCGTAGCCATCGAGCCGGGTTGTCAAGGTTGTGGCGCTAATATCAAAATCGGCCTGATTCTTCAGGATGTTTTGCGTGATTTGCTTGCCGTAGTTCATACCGATCACCCCTTTTGGTTTATGATAGTATCTGGAAAGGACGTTTGCCTACTCGAGTTCGGTTTCGCTGTGTTCACTGCCATCAAACGAAAGCAAGGTCTTGACATCATCAAGAATGCTTTCAATGTGTACCGGCCGTTTCCAGATTTTATAGAGATTCTGTAACGTGTCCCTGGCCTCGTTTAGCTGAAGCTCAATACCTTGATGTTCATGTAAGAGGTACAATTCACCGCGGTTCAAATAGTTTGCATTGCCAACGTAGATAAATGGCTGGCCAAAGTTGGTCAGACTGCTGAGCAGTTTTTCTTTCACCTTCTTAAACTCGCGGTCGGAAATCTCATACATGTCGTTGCGGTCGTTGTATTCATAGACGAAGAGTTTGTGCTCGCGACAAAACTCCGGCGTCAGAAAAGCATCGATAAACATCAGGTCATTGTACATTTGGCGGACCTCGAAGATCTTCTGCCGTCCCAAACCAAGCTTCTTGTCCCACCTGCGTTTGGTCTCCCAATCGTCACATTCTTCATAGTCCTTGCCGAACTTGCCCTTGTTCCATCTGTCTTCGATATCGCGAAAAAGCTCGACGCCGACTTTATAAGGATTGAGCCGTCCCGGACTGGTCGCCACGGTGCCAGAATGGTGGTCCGCGTAGTCGATCACTTCGGCATCCGTAAGGACTTTTTCAGTCATAATTCTGGAATGCCAGTAAGTTGCCCAACCTTCGTTCATGATTTTGGTCTGGCCCTGCGGCGCAAAATAATAGGCTTCTTCACGTATGATAGAGAGAATATCCGCCTGCCACTTCTCCAGCGGGGCATAGTCAAGCAAGAACTGCAGGACGTCACGTTGCGGCTTCTGCGGAAATTTCTCCTTTTGCTGTCTCCGTCTTTCCTCTGAAAGCCTGGTCTGCTCTTCGATGAAATCCTTCGGGTTTATGAAGGCATCCATATACGATTTGCTCTTCAGGCGTATCGGCGTCGAAGGCCGATCTGCATCATCGGGCGAACCGTTGCGGCTATCGCGCTTTATGAAATGTAAGTGCGGATCGATCAGATTTTCCAGAGACAGACAAACCTCGATGAAATCCTCGACGACCTCCGGGCCATATTTTTCGATATAGCGCCGCACTTGAGTCGCATGGTTTGCCATCTCGTCGATCATCTTGCGATTGGTATGAGAAAACCACAGGTTATTCTTGAAGAAATCACAATGCGCATAAACGTGCGCCATAACAAGCTTCTGGTCCACAGGCTTGTTCGATTTCATCAAGTAGGCATAGCAGGGGTCGTTGTTGATAACAAGCTCATAGATTTTCTGCAGACCATACTCATATCCCTTTGACAGCTCTTCATATTCCATGCCAAAGCGCCAGTGCGGATAGCGTGTCGGAAATCCGCCATAAGCCGCAACTTCGTTAAGCTCGTCAAATTCGATGACCTCAAATATGGTATCGTAGAAATCCAGGCCATACGCCCTGGCATAGCCGATGATTTCACGTCTCATTTTTTCAAGTTCTGCGGGCAATCCCATACGCTAAAACCTCAGCGTTTATTTACCTTTACCCAAAAATTCTTTGATAGATTCGTAGATGCCTTCCTTGTCAGGAATCTCTGATAAGACCAGCTTTTCCTCATCCGGCAAATAGTCCTCGAGGTCACGTATAAATTGACCGCTGCCGTAGGGACTTTCAACCTGGCCATAGCAGAACAGGTTGACCTTTGTCAGCAGATTGTCCTTCAGGATGGCAATGCACTCATCGGTGTCGATCTCGCCCCAATTATCACCGTCCGAGAAGTGAAAAAGGTAGATATTCCAATCACTGGGATTGTAATTCTCCTCGATAATTCTGGAAGTCAACTTATATGCTGATGAGATAATGGTTCCACCACTCTCACGGGTATGATAAAACGTGTCTTTGTCTACTTCACGTGCAACGGCATCGTGAATCACGTAGCGCGTTTCAATGTTCTTGTACTGATAATGCAGCCAGGTATCGATCCAGAAAGACTCGGTTCGCACAATCTCTTTCTGTTCATCGCCCATCGAGCCGGACACGTCCATCATGTAGATAATGACCGCGGTGCTCTCAGGTTCAATTACCGTCCTCCAGGTGCGATAGCGTTTGTCTTCGCGAATCGGGACAATAATGGGATTGTCCGGATTATAGTTTTGCGATATGATATGGCGTTTGAGCGCACGTTTATATGTGCGTTTAAAATGCCGCAGTGATTCCGGCCCGGTGTCGCTGATTCCGGTGTACTTATCCTTTCGGGATTGGATGTTTTTTTTGCCTTTCGGCTCAATATTTGGCAGCTCGAGCTCTTCGCCCAGCATCTGAGCCAGTTCATCCAAAGAAAGATCGACTTCCAGGATGTGCTGTCCGGGTGCATCTCCCGCTTCACCGGCGCCATCGCCTTGATCGCCGCGACCGATGGGTGTGCCAATATCACCGTCGCCTTGCCCGACGCCGCCGGTCTTGCGCGTACTGTAACGAAAGTGCGGCAAATTGATCTGGTTGATTGGGATGCTGACAAAATCTTTTCCCTTCTTGCCGATCAGTTCGCCGCGGGTGATGTACTTCTTCAAATTCTTCTTGACCTTGCCCCGGACAATCTGCCGAAACCGGCTGCTGTCTTTGTCAATTCTCTTAATCATTACTACAATGATTCTTTAACGTCGCCACGTGCAAAAATGCTGGCCACGTAGTTCAATACATCGGTTGCACTTTCATCGTTGTAGCCAAAGTACTTGATCATCCGTGATTTGACGACATCGATTTTTTCCTGAGTTTCTTTGTCCACTACATTTGAGATGAGCGAAGTCAGCTTGATGGAATCCTTTTGATCCTCAAAAAGCTTGAGCTCCAGCGCCTTTTGCAGTCGCTCATTAGCGCGATAGTCAAAGGACTTGCTTTCCAGTGCCAACGCGCCGATATAGTTCATGATCTCGCGGCGGAAGTCATCCTTGCGGCTCTCGGGAATATCGATCTTTTCCTCGATGGAGCGCATCAAACGCTCATCCGGCTCCTCGTCAGCGCCGGTATAGCGGTTCTTCAGCTTTTCTTTCTGAGTGTACGCTTTGACGTTGTCAATGTAGTTGCCGCACAGCTTTTTCAACGCTTCCTCGTCGGCTGCAATGGCGCGCTGAACTTCAGATTTGACGATGTCGGCATACTCTTCCTTCACCACGCTTAGCATCTCGCGATAGCGCTTTTTCTGCTCTTCGTTGGTTACCAGCGCATGATGACGCAGACCTTCCTCCAGCTCATTCAAGACCATAAAAGGATTGATGGCGGTTCTGCTTTCATCGCTTACCAGGGCATTGGATATCTTGTCCTGAATATAGCGTGGCGAGATGCCTTCCATGCCTTCGCGGTCAGTTTCCAGATGCAATTCCTTGATGTTGTCTTCTGTGAAACCGGGAAGGGTCTTGCCATCATAAAGCTTCAACTTCTGCAGCAAGGTTAGCTGCGCCTTCTTCGGGTCTTCCAGGCGGGTCAGCACAGCCCACATTGCGGCCAGCTCTATGGTATGCGGCGCAATATGTTTGCCGCGAATTTTCTCTGCGTTGAAGTCTTTTTCATAGATTTTGATTTCGTCGGACAGGCGTGTGATGTAGGGCACATCGATTTTGACGGTTCTATCGCGCAGCGCTTCCATAAACTCGTTCGATTGCAGTTTGCGATACTCCGGCTCATTGGTATGTCCGATGATTACCTCATCGATGTCGGTCTGGGCGAACTTCTTGGGCTTGATCTTGTGCTCCTGAGATGCGCCCAGGAGATCATACAGGAAGGCAACATCCAGTTTCAAGACCTCGATGAATTCTACCAGTCCGCGGTTGGCGATGTTGAGCTCGCCATCGAAATTGAAGGCGCGTGGATCGGAGTCGGAGCCATATTGAGCGATTTTGCGATAGTTGATGTCACCGGTTAGCTCCGTTGAGTCCTGGTTCTTCTCATCCTTTGGCTGAAAGGTGCCAATTCCCACGCGGTCTTTTTCAGAAAGCAGCAGACGTCGGATTTTCACGTCCTGGATAACTTTCGTCCAGTCGCCGTTGTATTTGCGGCTCTTTTCCTGAAAAATGTGACGGCAAAACGGATTGAGCTCACCGCGAATTTGAATGCGGTCTTCATCCGGAATGTCTTTGTTGAGTTCCGCCAGAACTTTTTTGCGAAACTCTTCCGGAATCAGCAGCAGCGGCTCCTCGTGCATGGGCGAGTCTTCCCAGGAGATAGAGCCATCTTCGTTTTCTATCTTCCAGGAATAGGTGTACATCGCGCCTTCTTCTGTCTTGGAGTAGGCCTCGAGGCCTTTCTTGAGCAAGCGCACGATGGTGCTTTTTGCGCTGCCAACGGGACCGTGCAGTAGAAAGACACGTTTTTCCGTTCCGTATCCCTTGGCGGCAGACTTTATGAGGTTGACAAACTTCTGCAGGGGGCGTTCCAGGCCATAGACGGCATCCTGTCCGTCTTCAATGGGGTCCTCGAAGAATTTATAGTGAATGACTTTCTCGTTAAACTCTTCGTATTCCTCGGTACCGTACGACAGTATCATGTCATACAGGCGCTGGAATGCATTTCTGGTGACTTTTGGGTTGGTTTTGACCAGCTCAATGTAGTCCTCAAACGTACCTTCCCAATTGAGCTGTTGGTATTGTTTAACATCTTGCAGATTTCTAATCAGCGAGATGATATTGTTGTCAGACTTGGTCTCTGCGGGCTTTCTGGATTGGGTCTTGGTGCTCATAACACACACCTCCGATTTCAAAGTGGGCAAATACTTCCGTAAATCAAGGTTGTTTCAACCTGGTTACTACATTTAAACAAAATCCATGCCATGGGTATTGCAAGTGTTTGGTCTACAAATTCTCCAGTGTGCA
>CAZVSL010000028.1:11409-18061 GCA_964629935.1 uncultured Calditrichaceae bacterium
AGTTCTATCATCTCCCGGCGGGGGAACATTTGCGCTTTGCCCTCCGCGATCTGCCGGGATAAAGAGCTGTAGGCTCCCAGAAGGAGCTGCTGCCCTGTCTGCCCCCTGCAGTAAAAGGTTCTAGACACCTGTGCCCCGCCGATACAAGTTATCAAACAAACACGTTCTATGTCGAATAGGTAATAAAAAAGTCGAAACAAAGTTCTCATTTCGACTTGGTCAGGAGAGTCAAAGAACCTACCGTTTTTGAATGCGGTTTAAATGTACGAGATTAGATGAATAAAAGTCAAGAAGTTTTTGAATTGGTGGAATTTAGGCAATATTTTGTCATCCCGGCCAGCTAATTTTAGCATAGCAACTGCTTTTTGGTTGACAAAGTTCCATCACTTTGTTATTATTTAGCGCCCATAGCAAACATCCATCAGCTTAAACACATCATGTTTTCGAAAATCTTGAGCGCCGCGGTTCTGGGGATCGATGCGTATATTGTGGAGGTAGAAACCCACCTGGAAGGCAAGTTGCCACATTTTGCTATGGTTGGCTTGCCGGAGGGCGCGGTGAAGGAATCCAAAGAACGGGTTAGCGCCGCAATCAAGAATTCTGACTTCCGCTTTCCGCTTAAACGCATCACCGTCAACCTGGCGCCCGCCGATATTCGCAAGGAAGGCTCAGCATTCGACCTGCCGATTGCACTCGGCATTCTCACTGCTATGGGCCAGGTATCTGCCGAGCAGTTGCAGGACTATCTCATCCTGGGTGAGCTTTCCCTGGATGGCAGTCTGCGTCCCATTCGCGGCGCCTTGCCGATCTCCATCGCTGCCCGCAATGCCGGCAAAAAGGGGATGATTCTGCCGCATGAAAATGCGAAGGAGGCAGCTATTTCCCGTGATATTCAGGTCTATCCCATGCGGTCTTTGGCAGAGGCTGCCGCCTTTCTGAACGGCAGTGCGGCGTTTGCACCATTCCACGTTTCCGTGGAAGATATCTTCAGCAAGAGCCGCGAGTACCTGATCGATTTTTCCGATGTCAAGGGGCAGGAGCATGTGAAGCGGGCACTGGAGGTAGCGGCAGCCGGCGGCCATAATATCTTGATGGTCGGTCCGCCCGGTTCCGGTAAGACCATGCTGGCCAAACGCCTGCCGTCTATACTGCCCGAGCTCACGTTGGACGAAGCGCTGGAGACCACGAAAATCCACTCAGTGGCTGGCATGTTGCCGCCTGACACCGCACTCGTGGGCATACGGCCGTTTCGGTCGCCACACCACACCATCAGTGATGCTGGCCTGATTGGCGGCGGCCACGTGCCCAAACCCGGAGAAGTAAGTCTGGCCCATCACGGTGTCCTGTTTCTCGATGAGCTGCCCGAGTTCAAGAAGAACGTGCTGGAGGTGATGCGCCAGCCGCTGGAGGATGGGCGCGTAACCATCGCGCGCGCCATGCTATCCCTGACCTACCCGGCGCAGTTCATGTTGGCGGCGGCCATGAATCCCTGCCCGTGCGGCTTTTCAACGGATAGCAACAACGATTGCTCCTGCACGCCGCCACAAATCCAGAAATATATGAGCCGTGTCTCCGGCCCGCTGCTGGACCGCATCGATATCCACGTGGAGGTGCCGTCGGTCAAGTTCAAGGAGCTGTCCAGCGAGCAAAGCGGCGAGCCATCGAAAGCGATACGGGAGCGGGTTAAGCAGGCCCGCCACATCCAACAGCAGCGATTCAAGAAACTGAAGCATGTCTTCTGCAACGCGCACATGGAGTCCCGCGAAATCCGCAAATTCTGCCGCATCGATGATGAAGGCCGGGAGCTTTTGAAGATGGCCATCACCCGGCTGGGACTGTCGGCCCGCGCCTACGACCGGATACTCAAAGTCTCTCGTACCATTGCCGATCTGGAAAGCTCCGACGAGGTCAAGCCCGAGTTTGTGAGTGAGGCGATTCAGTACCGGAGTTTGGATAGATCGCCGGATTTGGTGGGGTAGAAAAGTTCGTAGTTTAGCCTTGAGGCTGTCTCTGGCGCATTGTTTCAGAAGACCTGAGAGTTATCGTGGAACTACTATCTGCTGTCAACAAGATGCTTTTAAAATTCAGCATTGCATTACTGCTTTTCTTTTTTGGCTTTGTGCCAGTGCAGGCCGGTGCGCCGTTTCTGCAGAATATTCATCGAACCACTCTGGAGAACGGCCTGGAGGTGATTGTCATCGAAAATGCCACCGTGCCGCTTGCCACCATCGACCTGGAGGTGAGAAACGGTGCGTTTACCGAGTCCCCGGAATACGATGGGCTTTCGCACTTGTTTGAGCACATGTTTTTCAAGGCGAACAAAGCGATTCCCAACCAGGAGAGCTTTCTGGCGCGCACACACCAGTTGGGGATGACGTTTAACGCGACGACGAGTGAGGAGAAAGTCAGTTATGCGTTCACTTTGTTGCGGGATAGCTTGGAGGCGGGCCTGGCGTTCATGAAAGACGCTGCGACTTCGCCGCTGTTTTTGCCAGAGGAGCTGGAAAAGGAAAAACACGTGGTCATCGATGAGTATAACCGCCACGACTCGGAGCCGATTTCGTTTCTCAACCGGGAGGTGGGCAGGCGGCTTTGGTACGAGTACTACAGTCGCAAGAACGTCATTGGCGACCGCGAGGTGATTCTAAATGTCACACGGGAGAAGATGCAGACCATCCTGCGCAAGTATTACATCCCCAACAACTCGGCTTTGCTGGTGGCAGGTGATGTGGAGCATGAACAGGTTTTTGCCCTGGTGAGAAGGTATTTTGCGGATTGGCAAAAGGGCGCCGATCCGTTCCCACACGAGCCGTTCCTCGAGGCAGTGCCGTATCCGCCGGCGCTGGTGAAAAATGAAGTGGTGGTGGTGGAGAAGCCGGTCAATACCATCACAATTATGCTGGCCTGGCAGGGGCCGAGCGTCACCATCAATACGAAAGACACGTACACTGCGGATTTGTTTGCGACCCTGATGAACCAGAATTCCAAGTTTCCGAGCATCCTGGTTGGCAGCGGGCTGTTTTCGCGGGTAGACTTTTCGTATTACACGCTCAAGTACAAAGGCCCCATCACCATCATCGCGAATACCACGGCAGAGAAATTCAAACAGGCCAGAAGTGCATTGTTCGAGGAGATCAAGTATCTCATTTCACCGGACTATTTTTCAGACGAGCAAATCGAGTATGCCAAGACCAACATCGAGGTTGATGAGCTTTACGAGTGGGAGCGGCCTTCGGTGTTTGTGCAGTCCCTTGGTTTTTGGTGGAGTATTACTGGCGGGCTGGATTATTACTATGATTACGTGGAGAACATCAAGAAAGTAACGCGCGAGGATATCGAGCATTTTGTTACCAAATATGTTCAGGACAGGCCGTATGTTATGGGTGTTTTGCTTTCACCCGAAGATCGTCAAAAAGTGGGACAAGACTTATGATAGATAGATGCCTGGCTTTTGTCGGTGCTGTTTGTACAGGGCTGCTTGCGCTTTGTCTCCTGCTGCCCGCTGACTGTCTGGCCGCACCGGACAGTACGGCCACAGTGGAGGAATTCCTGGTCAAGGATTTGAAGGTCATCTTCAAGCGGAACACGGCGAACGAGACGATTTCTGCCCAGCTTTATTTCAAAGGCGGGGTTTTGAATCAGACGGAGGCCCATGCCGGTATCGAACCGTTGATTTTCAGCAGCGCAGTTCTCAAAGACAAGAAGTACACCGAAAAAAGCTGGGAGAAGATTTTGCAGGGCGCCGGGGCTCAGCTCAGAACGCTTTACGAACGCGACTTCACGATGGTGGCTTTGCGCTGTGCACGGCAATATTTCGACGAGTTGTGGGAGGTGTACACAGACTACCTGAGAGACACCAAATTTTACGACCAGCAGGTAGATTTGGCCCGCGAGCGCATCCAAACGCAGATTCAAAGGCGGCGGGAGGCCCCGGACGCACACCTCCGCGACCTGGCCGAGAGGATGTTTTATGCCAACCATCCAAGCGGGCGCAACCCCCTTGGCACGAAGGACTCCATCGGGAAGATTTCCATCCCGGAAATGCAAAAATACATGAAAGAGCACTTTGTCAAATCCCGGGCGCTTCTCGTTGTGGTTGGCAATTGGGACAAGGCGGATTTGCTGAAAAAGGTCAAGAAGACCCTTGCCAAACTCCCGAAAGGCAAGAAGATGCGCCTGCACGCTTCGCCCGTGACGCATGCGGCGCCAGCCTGCAAGATCGAGGAAAGGGAGGTGGCAACCAATTACATTCTCGGTTTGTTCTCGGCGCCCGGACTGGCGCACCCCGATTACTATCCGATGTCAGTTGCTATCGATATGTTGAATGGACGTTTGTTTGGTGAGATCCGGACGAAACGCAATCTCTCTTACGCGCCCTATGCCTTTCTCGCCTCTAATAAGGCTAACTATGGTGGTGTTTACGCCACCTCCAACAATCCGGACTCCACGGTAAATACCATGTTGGTGGAGATGAAACGGCTGCAAACGGAGCCCATTGCCATGCAGGATTTGCAAAACCGGGTAACCATGTACCTTACACAATACTACCTCAACAACGAGACCAACGAGTCGCAAGGTCAGTTTCTGGCCCGGTTCGAGCTTGCCGGGCGTGGTTGGCGGGAAGGGGAAAAAATCGTCGAGCGGCTACGGAGCGTGACCCCCGAGCAAGTCCAGCGCGTGGCGCAGCGCTATTTCAAAAACGTCCAGTTCGTCTACCTGGGCAACCCGAATGCGATCGACAAGACGCTGCTGACATCCATGTAGACTACGACAAAATCAGTTGAAATAGTCCTACCTTATCTTAATCTTGTTCAAATCTTAACAAAAACCCGCCTCCGATACAAAACCCACATCACCAATAACCAAAACAGCAGATTGACAATAGAGAACGCCAGAGAACCATTCAACGGTCCAGCCCATGACGCGAAAATGGTCTCATAAATCCAACCCTTCAGAGAAACCTGCCCACCATCACCGGCGCCAACCTTGATGAGCGTGGTCAGCCGGGCAACCAGTCCGGAGAGCACAAAAACCGCAATCGCATTCATGCCGAACACAACAGCCGGCGTCGCCCATTTGCGCATGCTTTTGACATCGATCAGCCAGTAGCAGAAGCCCAGGAATTGCATGGCTGCACCAGAGGTGAACACGACGTAGGAGCTGGTCCACAGGTTCTTATTGATCGGGAAGATAATCCCCCAGAACCAGCCGACAATAATGGCAGCCCAACCGCCGACAAACAGCCAGCCGGCGACGTCCCGCTTGTCCAACCCGGAGCGCAAAAGATGGCCGACCAGCACGCCGGAAAGCGCCGTGGCAATCGCGGGTATGGTGCTGAGTAAGCCTTCGGGGTCCCAGGTTTCCTTCCAGGTGTGGCCGCCCAGAATCATCCGGTCGATGTAAGCGGCGGCGTTGCCTTGCATGCTCAGGTCGCCGGCCCCAAATCCGGGAACCGGGATTATGTGCATGAGCAGCCAATAGAACAGGAGCAGGGCAACGCTTGCGATTGCCTGCCCTTTGATATTGCTGTTGATGGTTATCATCGAGGCGAAAAAGTAGACCACTGCGATGCGCTGTAGCACACCCGGAATGCGAATGGTCTCGAAATTGAAATAGGGGAAGCCGTTCAGGAAAAGTCCCAGACCGAACAAGATGAGCGTGCGCCAGAGTATCTTGCGATAAATCGGTTTCTTGCTCTCAGAGCGGCTCAGCAGCTTGCCGAATGAAAATGTCATGGCCACACCGACGATGAAGAGAAAGAACGGAAATATCAGATCGGTGGGCGTCCAGCCGTGCCATTCAGCGTGCAGTAAGGGCGCATAGACATGGCTCCAGCTTCCGGGGTTGTTGACCAGAATCATGCCGGCGATGGTCAGGCCGCGAAAGGCATCCAGGGATACGAGGCGACCTTGTGCGGCGGCGCCCGGGGCAGTCATTCCGAGCTATCCGTCTTTTCGGTAGTCATACTCGCAGAGCGAATTCATCGCGATATTGTCGCGGGCTCATTTTGTGGCGTTCACTGAAGCGCCGGTTGAAATTCGACACATTGTTGAAGCCGACAGCATAGCAGATCTCTGAGATGGTTGCTTCGCTTTCTATGAGCAACCGGCACGCCTGGCCGATGCGCAATTCGTTGACATATCTGACAAACGTCTTGCCGGTCGAACGTTTGAAGAAGCGGCTGAAGGCTGTCACGCTCATGTTGGCGATGGCTGCCACATCCTCCAGACGCAGGTCGTATCGGTAGTTTTCGTTGAGATAGGTGCAGACCTGATCGATCCGGCTCTGGTGCCCCGGCTTCAGGCTGTTGTTGAACTCCACACTCGAGAGCAGCTCCTTTTCCGTATCATCGGCGTAGCTCAGGCAGTTCAGAATGGCAAGCAATTGCAGCAAGCGGTCGAAACCGTGCAGATGCTCCATCTCCTGCATTTTCTGGGCTGCCAGCTCCCGCGGTTTACCGTGAAATCGCAGACCGCAGGCGGCTTCGTCAAACAGGCGATCGAGGGTCTTCAACTCTGGCGCCTCCGAAATCTGCAGCCCGGCCAGCTCCCGCTCAAATTGGATGAGAATGGCACGATGCTTCTTGTTCCTGCCCATCGTGCCAGCAGCAGAATAAAGTGTGTGCGGCAGGTTGGAGCCAACAAACACCAGA
>CAZVSL010000028.1:18071-23012 GCA_964629935.1 uncultured Calditrichaceae bacterium
GCCTTCGCTGTAATAGTAAATATTGTCCCCGACAAAACGCTTGCCTTTGCTGTCCAGCATGAGCATGATCTCGAGCTCAGGATGACAATGCCAGTTGAACTCAAACGC
The DNA here is from genome assembly GCA_964629935.1 of uncultured Calditrichaceae bacterium. Taxonomy (GTDB): domain Bacteria; phylum Zhuqueibacterota; class Zhuqueibacteria; order Oceanimicrobiales; family Oceanimicrobiaceae; genus CAZVSL01. The sequence continues at coordinate 18,180 of CAZVSL010000028.1, forward strand.
CTCTGTTTCGATCAACTTGTACTTAAAGGATGATTGCGGCGGCGTGGATAGCTTGACAGGTATCGGTTTCATTTGACGTTTTCTATCAAATTCTTCTGCTAATCAGGCTAGAATACTGGTAAAATAGTATTATTTTTTTGTAAAGCAAGTGTTGAGTTGGCTATTATTCGAACCACAGAGACACGAAGATACACGAAGGGTCACAAAGTTGATGTTCACCCGATGCTGATCCATCAGGCTAATTTGAGACTCGTTGGTTGGTGAATTATTCACGCTTAGATGCTCTATCTTGAGGCGTCATCGTTAAGCTATTCGGTGGCAGGAGCATAGGTCACCCAAATCGGGCTGGACCAAGCGAGGGTACCATCATTATAGCGTACCCTGAGATAATAGAAATTCTCGCCGGGCGGAATCGTGTCGTCACGCAGGCCGCGGAAAAATGTTCTTGAGCCGCCGACATTGCCGGTTACAAACAACTCATCGTTGTTTCGAATGACGTACGCGTATAGCATATCGTTGGATCTGACATTGCAGGAGATGACGGGCAGCTCAACTGTTATAATCCGGCTGCCCATGGGCTGGCCATTGATGGTAAAATCGAGGTAGTATTTTTCGCCGGCCGTGGCGTAGTTTCGCCGCTGTTTTAACGCCGACCAAACGGATTCGCGCGACAGCGTCGTATCTAATAGCACTCCGGTCCAACCGCCTTTGTACGCATCTTCACGCCAGCCTTCATGCGAATGATGGTAGAGCCCGTGCGAATCCGACGCCCCCACAAAACCGAACACTTCGCCGCGTGCGAGACCATCTTGTGCAAATGTGCCAGGCATGCCGCCGCGGTGTGGAATAGGAAGGTTGCCCGGGTATTCATTGGCGCCGTGAATGGAGACGATTTCATAGTTGGTTTCGATCCCCGGATCGTGGTCCTGCCAGGTGATGCCGCCCCAGGGCGGATGGTGTGGAAAAGCGAGCGCTTCGTGTTGGTGCAAAGTCTCAAACAAGGTGCGCGCATCGTAAGCTACGGAATCATGATGGTTAAAGAACGGACTATCTTCTCCGCCTTTAAAGTAAACATTCTTATGGCCAATTTGTACGCTCGAATCCTGCCGCCCGCTCCAGGTTGAGTGCGTCCATTCATATCCATTGAGCGTGACGAACTCGCCGGGCTGGTTGTAGATTTCGTTTAGCGCCTTGAGATAGGCCCATTCGGCGGGAGAAAAATGGTTGTAGCCGAGGCGCAGTGCATCGTGGTCGGTAATGGCGAGAAAATCCAGCTTGTAGACGTTCCGGTACAGGTTGAACAATTCATCGAAACTGCCGGAGCCGTCCGAGTAGGCGGTGTGTACATGCAGATCGCCGTAGAAGACACGATATTTTTTGTTGTCTGGTCCGCGAAAGCCTTGCTCTTCGACGGATTTCAGCGAATCGGGATAGGAGGGATGCTCAAATTTCCTGAGCAGTGGTTCGCGTTTGTCACTTGTTGTACGCACCATTTGTTGCAGAAAGATGGTCCTGCGGTCCCGGCGCGCCAGCCACAGCTCACCATTGGAATTCCATGCGGTGTGGACGTACAGGCCGCGTATGCCCCAGCCTTGCTCATCGAGTAGCCAGTTGTCGTGCCAGGCGTCCTGTTCATAATAAGCGGCGTTGAAGACATGGTCATGCCGGGTGAAAAGATAGAGCCGGCCCGAACTATCAAAAGTCAGATTTGGATATTCATAGGATTGCGTTTCGCTTCTATCTTTGAGGTCGATGCCGGGCGCCGGGCTTATCGGTTCAAACCACCTTTTGCCATCATAGGCGCGCACCACCGGATAGCGGATGATGCCCCAGTGGTTATCTTCGCGGCGATTGGTCGTCCAGGCGATCCAGAGTTTGTTGCCGTACCAGGCCAGCGCTGCCTTGCTGTCGATGGCCGGATGGCTGCTGACGCGCACTGGCTGCTCCAGGCCATCTTTCCGAAACCTTCTGATGAATATGTCAGTATTGGCGCCTTGTGTGTGGTCCCAGGCGAACCATACCGAGCCGTCAGCAGCTTCGCGCATTGTGGGGCGATAAGCATAGCCGTCACGGCCTTCGATGACGTAGGTGTCAGACCAGGCGCCGTTCAGAAAGTACCTGGCGAAGATGTGAATCTGCTTATCCGGCGTGGCCCGCTCCCAGGCGATCCAGACTCGGCCGTGGCTATCGCAAAAAATAGCCGGACGGAAATCATAGCCGATATCGTCTGTTAGATTCAGTTCCTTGTTGAGCTGGCCTTGTGATAGAACGCGAACGAAGACATCCCACTGTTCGTTGCGCCGCGCCGACCAGGCAATCCAGATATCATTTTCCGGAGTGACGGCCAGGCGTGGGCGATATTCCGTGCCGGCTGCGGCGCTGATTTGCAGCGGCTGGCGCCATTCCGGCGGGTTGCGAAGCGCCAGATATCGTCTCTCCGTTCCGACCACTTTGTCGTGCTGCAGCTTCGAGCCCTCAAACATGGAGAGAAAGATGGCTTCCCGGCCTTCGGTATCGGTATAATCGTAAGCCACATAGACATTGTCGTGGCCATCGATCGCCAGAGCCGGATATTCCAGTTTGCCAAGCTGAGCCTCGTTATAAGGCTCAATATGGATTTCCTCGGAAAACAGCAAGTCGTTGTTTAACTCAAACCAGTACGGATCAGCAGCGGGAGGGTACCGCTTTTGTAGCTCGCCTGGCTTGACCAGGCCGGTAAGGATCAGAGCGCAAACCGCCACAGCCATGAGGCAGTGCAGATGTCTTTTCTTTACTACGATTTTTGATCTCGTTTTGAATTTCATGTCAGCCGAATACTTATCCGTCGATGGCTGCGCGCACAAAGCCGTCATGCGCAGTCAGCCGTTTTTCAGCTTCTGCCGCGTCCACGTTTGCCAGGATCATGACCAGGGCGGTTTTCACGTGGCCTTTGGCTTTTTCCAGGACGCGCGAAGCTTCATCATAATCGAGGCCGGTGATCATCATGACCGTGCGTTTGGAGCGTTCCTGCAATTTGCGCGAGGTCATCATCAGATCGACCATCATGTTGCCGTAAACCTTTCCCATGCGGATCATGGCAGCCGTGGTGAGCATGTTGAGCACCAGCTTGGTGGCGGTGCCGGCCTTCATGCGCGTAGAACCCATCACCACCTCCGGGCCAACCACGGGACAGATGGAGACATCGACTTTGACTTTCAGGCCGGAACGCGGGTTGCAGGTCACGTAGATGGTCTTCGCTCCTATTTCGTGCGCTTTTTGAATAGCTCCGACAACATACGGCGTTCGGTGACTGGCGGCAATACCACATGCGACATCATTGCTCCTGAAGCCGCGCGCTATCAAGTCCTGCGCACCTTGCTCCGTGCGGTCTTCAAAACCTTCCACGGCTGCTACCAGCGCTTTCGAGCCGCCGGCTATGATGCCCTGGATCATCTCCGGGTCCGTGCCATAGGTCGGCGGACATTCGGCTGCATCCAAAACCCCAAGGCGGCCGCTGGTGCCTGCCCCGATGTAAAACAATCGGCCGCCTTGTTTGAATGTCTCAACCAGCAGATCCACGGCTTCCGCTATTTGTGGAATCTCTTTCTCAACGATATCCGGTACGGTCCTGTCTTCTGAGTTGATGATTTTCAGAATCTCTTCTGTGTTCAAACTGTCGATGTTCTCAGACACCGGATTTCTGGCCTCTGTAATCAGGTCCTTGATTTCGTCAAATACACTGTCTTTCGTATTGTTCACGTGAAAAACTCCTGGTTCATGGCAAAGGGAAAAAAGATTCCTTCCTTCTATTCTTCTATCTTCTTTTCTGAAAGCAGCGCATGCGCTGCGATGCCTGCTGCAATAGTGGTCAGGCTGCCTACCATGGTGTAGAGCGGCCAGGCCAACTGCACTAGGCGGACCATGGCCGTCATGACCACAATTGCCGTAATAAAGCCGATAATCGCGTCGCGCTCGGTAACCCGTTTGTTGAGCAACCCGAGCAGGAATGCTCCGAGCAAGCCGCCATAGGTGTACGATGCGATGCCCAGGGCAACTTCGACAACCGTGCCTTCCAGGCCAATGAAGGCCAGGGCGGTGATAATGAGAATCACGCCCCAGCCCAGCGTTACAAATCGTGAGATGCGCAGCAGTTCTGATTCCGATTTCCTTTGACCGACGAATGGCATGTAAATATCCAAAACCACTGCGCTTGACAAACTGGAGAGACTGCTGGAAAGCGTACTCATGGCTGCTGCAAACAGCGCGGCGACGATGAGTCCGCTGATGCCGCTTGGCATTTCCTCGACGATGAATTTTGGGAATATGCCGTCGGCGCGGGTCAGGCCAAGCTCCTCAAAGCCGGCGCCACGGTAGAATGCAAACAGCATCACGCCAAGCGACAAGAACACCATGAATTGGACCAAAACGGCGAGACCGCTAAAAGCAATTGCTTTCTGACCGGATCGCTGCTCGCGGCAGGTTAACACTCTCTGTACGATCAACTGGTCCGTGCCATGTGAGGCGAGCGTGAAAATGGCCCCCGCAATCAGGCCAGTAAAAAACGTGTACGGCTGCCGAATAAATTCCTGCCAGGACAGGTCGCCGCCGAGGTAGAACCAGCGCAGCTTATCTTCAGATGCAGCCCACTCAACCACGCTGCCGATGCCGTCAGGCAGCCTGCTCAGGATGAGCACCGCCGCCAGAACGGCGCCGCCCATATAGATGACAAGCTGTGCAAAGTCCATCCAGATCACCGAGCGAATGCCGCCAATGTAGGTGTAGAGCATGGTGAGAACGCCGATCAGTATGATGGAGATAGCATAGAAATCGCGGTCACTTAATCCGGCAAAGGCG
>CAZVSL010000029.1:0-4957 GCA_964629935.1 uncultured Calditrichaceae bacterium
TTCACGGAAAACAAGGTCGTAATCTACAAAGTCGGGTCAGTTGATAATGTCGGCAATACGCGGACCGCAGAGAATACCTCCCCTGAAGCTCGCATTCGAGCTTTGATTGGCCCGATCATTCAATATGATACCACTCAAGTTATCGCCTGCCCCAGAGGACAAACCCGAATTACCAGCGACAGCATTACAGTCTTCTGGGAAGATTATAATAACGAAGAGATCGCCGGATATGAAGTGGAAGTCCGCCAGCCTGACGATTTCGTTGTAAGCAAGATATTGTCAGACACGCAGGCAACGCAGGTGACCTGCCCGCTTGATGCCGGTGATGGCGTATACAAAATACGTGTCCGTGCATTTTATCCGAACCAGGACACAACCATCTTTTCCAATACCATCACCATTCGAAGAAAAGTAACGCTGCAAGGCGTGCAGAATCTTATGGCCACTCAGGATTCGAAGCCGAGTGGAAATATTCTGCTGAGCTGGAGTCATCCGGATATGCTCGAAATCCAACAGTTCGAAGTTTTTGCCTGGCGGGAGGGTGAAACGCCGCCTGACACGCCGGTAGCAATTCTGGACGGTGACGTCACTGAGTGGATTCAGGATTTTGACGATGACGGTCTGGTAGGGTACCAATGTAATTATTACATGGTTCGTGCACGGGACTGTTTTGGATTGGTTTCGACAAACAACACCATTGTAAGCCAGTATTCAAACCGGCCGCCGACGATTTTGAAAGACGAAACCCGGGTGTTCAAAGACAGCATTACTATTTGCTGGGCAAGACCCACGCCGCGCGTAAGACATGATGATACCTTCCAGGCAGTCGTGCTCGTTTACCGTGATTCCTTGACATCCACGCCCATCGATTCCGCAATCGTTGATGAGACATGTTATACTCTCAAGAACCCGGAACCGATGCACAATTACTTTTTCGAAGTAAAGGAGATCATACTGGATGATCTCGAGCAATCCTGTTCTGATGTTTTTGAGAGTGGCTGGTCTGGTACGATTATTGTGCCGTTTGAGAACCTGCCGCCGCCTATATTCTTCGAAGTGCAAGCTCTGCCTGTTCATCCGGATTCGTCCACGGGCAGCGTCTTTGTTTCCTGGCTCGACACCCTCGAGGCGGTGGATACTTTCTTGATCAAATATACGGCTGTCAATGAGACATCTGTTGCAGACTCCTTTCTGGTGCAGGCGGCAGATACTATTCTGGTGCGGGGGCTGGATATTCTCAACAGTTACAGCTTCAATGTCGTGGCGATTGACTCGCTTGGGCAGCACTCCCCCACAGGACAATCGCAGGTGGCTGGTTTCAGCCCGCGATGGGTTTTTACACCGAAGATAACGAAGTTTGTGCCGAAGTGCTTTCGGGATAGCGTCACCATAGCGTGGAATTGGGTTGACGAAAATTTGAGCCCGGTTGCACATGAATTCGGCGCCGATAGCGTCATCGTGCAACTAAGTAGCCAGGCCGATTTTCAGGAGATGAGCAGCGAAAAGCGGCTCGCCTTAAGCCGCCAACATACCTTTACGCGGGAAGCAGACTATGCGTTCGTCAACCAGCAAAACGGACGGCTCTATGCCCGAATTCGCGCCAAAGACCGATTTGGCCATATTTCGCCGTGGTCGACAGCCTACGCGGCGCTCGGCTCCCTGGCTGGCAACTATGACGCCCTGCCGCCGCCTGTTGTTTCCTGCCGGGTGGATTCCGTCAAGGCGCCTTTGTTCGGAAGCCCGGGCATGGTAAACGTGCATCTGAGCTGGCAGGATGTGCCCGATAACTGCAGCGGAACCTGGTTTTACGAAATTGCCAGAGATGACTCCGTAATTGCAACTGATACCAGCAGGGTGGCTCAGCACTCCTTCATAGACCGGGGCATTGAAACAAATGCGGACTTTCTCTCGCTTGAATGGCAGATATACGCTGTGGATAGTGTCGGCAACCGTCAAGAAGTTGCAAACGGTTGCAACGTACCCTTTAGTGTGAGTGCGCCGGACTCAGCATGGTGTGCGGATGATACCACTTTTTGCTGGAGCCCGGCACACAGCTCCGCAGACGAACTTGATATTTCCTACTTTGTTGAAGGCGCCAGATTTGTTTCTTTGTTCGGGAATGCCCTGACCAATGTCACCGCCGGTCCCCTGGATACGTTGTGCTATAACTTCCTGGTTCCGTGGGATAGCATTTTTTGGCGCGTCAAAGCCCGCGCCGGTGATGTGGAAAGCGCCTGGTCAGATACATTCTTTTGTGATTTGACGGACAATGGATTGATGACAACGCTGGGTCTGAACGGCGTTGAGCTGCTGCCTCAGGAATTCGCTCTGCATCAGAACTATCCAAACCCGTTCAATCCAACCACGACCATACGCTATGCCATACCTGTTTCAGAAGATGGTGGCGCTCATGTTGTGCTCGAGATTTTCAATATTGCTGGTCAAAGAGTTCGGACTCTCGTCGATGCAGAGCAAAAACCGTCGAATTATTCCGTGACGTGGGACGGCCTGGATGATAACGGTAAGCGCGTAGGCAGCGGCATTTATGTTTACAGGATTCGCACGAATAATTTCGTGGCCTCGCAACGTATGATCCTGGTCAAGTAAACGGTTAGGGATAGACGGAGATTTAGTTTTGCAGAAGAGTGTTTTCTATATCAGCCTGACGATGGGGAGTGTGGTGCTCATGGCCAGCCTATGTTGGGCACAATCACAGCCCACAACTCAGGTTCGCTCCCACAACAAAGCGTTGCTCGAAATGTTGGATATGTTGGGCCGAAACGGCTGTATTGAGGACGTGCCGGCGCCGCGTCTGCTTGCTGAACCGCGTTTCACACGTGGCACCTCGAATCGGATTTGCTACCAATTGCCCGACATCACGTCTTTGCCCTTTCCCATAGAACAAATCAAGGACCCGTTTGTTATCACAACTGCCACGGGTGGTAATGGCGAATTGCTGAGGTTCCCGCGGCCGGTTGACTTGAAGACAGACTCATCTCAGTTTGAACTTATGAACTCGTTGGATGAGGGCGTGGAGTATGTCTATAGCAGCGCTTTGTTCCTGCCGGTTTGTAAAGTCAACTGTGATGCTGTGGTCGATAGCAGCCAGCTTGAGCTGCATTGTAGCCCTTATGCCGACACAGTCAGATCGATACAAGATTCGCAGGCGCCGCTCGTATCGGATGTATACATCCCGCAATTAAATTCAACCGAAATCGCTGGCTGGTGGAACCACTCACGATTCACCGTGTCGGCAAACCTCCTGGACCAGGCCGGAATCTGGCAGGCTTTCCTATACACCAGAAAATGTGGTGAGACGGGCTGGCAGAACCCGGTCTCCGATACAACCTTCCCCGGAACTGAAACTGATCTGGGATATGAGTTCGCCAATCAGGCATCTGTCGACTTCACGCAGAATCTGCCTGACGGCTGCTACGATTTCCGCATCGAAGGCAAAGATGCCAGCCATACACCCGAAAGCTGCTTCCCCGATTTTGTCCTGGCCGGCAACGGCGGCGAGCCGGCTGACACAGCCGCAGCTCAGATAAAAATATACATCGATACCACGCCGCCGGATACAGTTGCATTGCAGTGTCAGCAAATCGGAAACAGCATGGTTCTGGAATGGACGCCTTCCGCGGATAACCCCGGGATTGGCCTTGCCGGCTACAGCATCTTGCGAGACGGTGAAGTGATCGTGACGGTAAGGGACACGGTGAAATATGAAGACAAGTTCGCCCGCAATACCTCCGACCGAAAGATCGAATATCAAGTTCAGCCATTCGATTCATTGGGTAATGTTCAGGTCCTTGGCGGGAAATCCACCTGTCAATTCAATGAGTTTGAATTGATAACTCTCTTGCCCGAACCCAGATATACCCCGGGTGATACGAATCTGGTCTGCTGGCGACGCAACGACCAGGTGGATTCATACACAGTATTTATTGCAGCCCATGACGGAACTTCTGCTTTCGATTCAGTAGTTACCGGCGATACATGCTACACTTTTCGGGATTTGCAGGATGGCAGGTCCTATTCATTTTGGGTGAAGGCAGAAGACCGGGCAAATAGAATCGTAACCTCCGATACGGTCTCTTCGATACAAGACGCCTCTTTCCCGCAGATCACGGAGTTCGAAATTAAGAATAAGATAACACTGAATGATCGGGACTGGGTAGCCAGCCGAGGTCTCAGTATCAATTTGAGCGCTGGCGATGCAGCGCCCGGCAGACTTTCGGAATTACAAATACTTGAAAATGGTGTGCCCGGTCTTGTGTCGTCGCTCAATCCGGGCATCTCTCAATTGGACACAACTTTGACGTATAACCTGAGCGGAACGGTGTGTGAGTCGACCGAACTTGTCGCTCGGGTTTTGGATGCGGCAGGCAATCCCAGTATCGACCAACAAGTTACGTTACATCTGGATGACACCAGGCCAGAGTCGGTATCAGAATTTGAATGCAAGCAATTAGCTGACACAAATGGCATAGAGCTAACATGGTCGCCTTCAACTGACCCGGGAAGATGTAGCGGCCTTGCCGGGTATTTTCTTTTGCGCGAAGGCGTGGCCATCGACACGGTGGGTCCGGATACGCTCCGTTACGCGGACCTGTTCTCTGACGATACTCCGAGCCGCAGATTTACCTATCAGGTGCAACCGTTCGATTCTGTCGGCAACGTACAAACAGAGGGCGGCGTGGCGTCCTGTGATTACGTCGGTACCTCAATGATTTCTATCAGCGAGCTGCCGGAGTTTACCGCCGGTCTCTCCAACACCGTATGCTGGAATATTACCGGCAACCTGGCTGCCATCACTGTATTCGTGGATATCGATTGTGATTCTGCGGCGGATGATTCCGTTGTCATTGCAAATCCGGAGTCTTCACCTATGTGCCATACGTTTAGCGATCTGCTCGATGGTCAAGAGTATTGTTACTGGATTTCCGGTGTTGATTTC
>CAZVSL010000029.1:4967-19664 GCA_964629935.1 uncultured Calditrichaceae bacterium
CGGCGCGAAGTGATATCAGATGTAGTTAAGTCTATTCAGGATGATTCTGCTCCGGTAATAGATGAATTCGACTTTCCGGCAGGGGAGGCGCTCAACGGGCAGCTTTGGGCTTATTCGCAAGAAATCGAGTTACGACTGGTCGCGCATGACCTCCATAACGGTGAAATCTGGGATTACATCATACAAGAGAACGGGCAACCGGAACAGAGGTTCTCGTTTCCGGACTCGCTGTCGCGATTTGATGGTTCCATCTCTTATGAGCTACAAACATCTGGCACCCAGCCTTCACGCGTTGAGCTGGCAATTCGGGTGGCGGACGGCGCCGGCAATGAGAGTCAGGTCAGAATGCTCGAGATCTTTCTGCAGGAAGATTTGCCAAACATTTTTGCATTTCCGAACCCGTTCAATCCGCTGCAAGGGCCCGTAACCATTCGGTTTGAGAATCCCGACGAAACTCAGGTCAACATCTATGATTTCTTCGGGAATCTGGTTGTACGACTGGATGAGAATGACAAAGAAAACTCCAGAGACTTTGTCTGGGATGGCCGTAACGGCAGAGGCCAGCCAGTAGCAAATGGCGGCTATATTTGTGTCGGCACAAAGACGAAAGCGAGATTCAAGTTGGGAGTTGTGAAGCGGAATGACTAAACCAATCAGATACGCCGTTTGTGTTTTTCTGCTCTTCTGGCTTGCTCTGTTCGCGGACGCCTCCCGGGTTATTGCGCAGGAAGGTGAGGCCGGGCAGGCAGGCGAGTTTCTGCGCTGGGGCGTGGGAGGTAAGGCGCTGGGATTAGGCAGAGCTTTCACCTCGATTTCCGATGACGCAAGTGCTATGTATTGGAATCCGGCCGGATTGGCGTCGCTTTCCAAAGTTGGCGGCACGGTGATGTTTATGCACCTGCCGTTGCGCGAGGGCGCCTCTGTCAATTATCTCGGCGGCGCCATTCCGCTCAGGTTGTTTTTCACAAAACATCAGGGTACGAATGCTTTTGTTAATACGCTGCAGGATTTGAAATTGGGTGTGGGAGTGATATGGCATTCGCTTGGCGAGTTCGAATTCTATGACGCAAGTGCCCGGCGCGTTGCGGATGCAAGTGACAACTCCGTGGCCGAATCAGCGGTCTATTTTTCCGCGTCCTATCCGCTTAATCCACTGGTGCGCCGCCTTACTTCCGGCGGCTCATTTGATTGGGCAAATTTTCTCAGCGGCAGCCTTGATGTCGGACTTACCGGTAAACTGGTAAAGCAGGACTTGTTCGGACTTGGCGGTTCGGCCACGACCTTTGATATCGGCTTCAAGTACGCCCACAGTTCCGGGCTGTTCAACGCCGGGTTTGTTTTGCGAGACTTCAATGGTTCCCACTTTTCTTATGATCGCAACCTGATTGGCGATAAGATTCCGGCAAATGGTATCTTGGGCGTATCACTGACACCGCCGTTCGGCAGACTCCACGGCCTGATGCTTTCCTTCGACTATGGGGTTGTCACCCCGGGTGAACGTGAGCCGGGTGTGATGTTCGGTGCGGAATATGACCTTTCCTATTTGGATGCCAACATCCCGGTGAAGATACGTATCGGCACCAACAAGAGTCATGAGTCCCTGACATTTGGCGTGCATTTCAGCCCGGAGGGATTGCTGAATGAAGATTGGGTTCCATCCGGGGACTGGACCTATGCCAATGATCGCGGCAGCTTCGATGCCATTGGCGCTCGCTTTTCGTTTTCGGTAGACCGCAATCCATTTACGGCGCGATACTGGTACTTGAATGCAACATCCTCTTTCAAGCAGCCGGAATGTCATGATCTTGAGGACGTCGAAAAAGGCTATCCTGTCCTGCGCTACCTGAAGAATGCCCAGGAAGCCAAGAATCCCGGCAAGCGCGCCTATCGTTATGAAGCGGCCTTACGCCGTGCTGATCTTGCCTTTCTGAAAGCGCTGGCAGATCTTCAGAATTCCAAGCAAACGGATCCTATGGCTTTGCAACAGTCCGCCCGAAAATTTCGTAATGTTGCGAGTCTTTTTGACAATGATGCGCGGCACTATATGGTGATGGATTACGGCAAGTCCAACCTGGACATGCAGGACTACTACCGCTCTTTCACTTTTTATGTTCAATCGTTGGTGCTCGCAGGCGAATATCACCGTGGCGTCGATGTCAGCCGTAATGCCGGCCGCACCTGGGGCCGCAGGATCGATCTGATTCAGAAATTGGCTGACAGCTCGTTGCCTGCATCCGAATACCTGAATTATCTGTATGCATTTGCGCTCTACAGCGATGGCGACGTCGATGCTGCTACTACCGTAATTCGGGAGCGGTTGCAGCACAGCACCATCGCGAAGTTTCTGCTGGGCCACATTCTTTTTCTTGAGGGCAATTATCGCGACGCGCTGGCAAGTCTCGATGATATCGATTTGAATGATTCCCGCTTTCCGGGGAGTTTGTTTCTGCCTATCACAAATGATTGCACGTTTGGTGATGAGGTGCTATTTTTGCGTGCAGCCTCTACCTACAGACTTTCCGGGCGTGACGCCTCGGAGAAATTCATAAACGAGTTCGCCAAGATTCCCAGGTTTTTTCCGAATTCTGATCTGGCGCTGTTTCTCACAAACGGCAACCGAATCTTGCAACGACTGATCAAAGCTCACGAAGAAAAACAACATGAAATAGTACATGAGTTGGTCCTGAGGTTGATCAATTCTTATATCAAGACATTTTCAAATGGAACCCTTATCGAAGAGTTCTACACCTTCAACTACAGATAGTCAACGTAATGGGCCATCAAATAATCGAGGTGGAGACGCTATGAAAAGGCTTATGGTTAACGTTGCGGGGGTGATAGCTCTCATCATGATTTGCAATCCTGTCATGGTGTCAGGACAGGAGCAAGCGGCGAGAAAGAACTATCAACTAAGCGTTTCGGACATTGCTTATCTCAGAGTACACAAGAACTGGTTACGTGTACCCAAAGCGGTTGATTTGCGCTTGTCCTGGACAGTAACGAATCAGGAGTTGCACGGCGAGCGGGCGAGAGAAATTGTGCAGGACGCAAGCGTTCTGCCGTTCGTATATCAGGTTTACCTCTACGAAGGCGACCTGGATGCTGAACCAGTTATCCGGCAGGTCAAGGGAAGTGACCACACCGATTTTCATACTGTCGAAACCGGCAAGAAACTCTGGTTCAAGGTGCGCGCCTATGATTCCAATTCCGAGCTGATCGCTGAATCAGCGGTGGCATCGGTGGTTATTGGCCAGGAACAGGGCCTGGCTGAGGGCGAAATGGCCGGCAAGTCCCTGCTTTACTATTTGCATCCCGGCAGATGGCAGCTCGCAAGCATCGGCAAGGCTGAAATCTACGACCGTTCGACTGCTCTTGGGAAACTGGCTTTTATGTTCCTCTCCATTACCGGCATGTTGAGTTTTCTGATTCTGATATTCTATTCTTCCCGAACGCTTTATCTGGGCAACATTTTTCCCTACCGGCGCTCCACGAAGAATTTCTTTTGGTCGCTTGCCCTGAGCTGTGACACATCCTATGAAAACAGACTCACGAACAAGTTTAAGTTCGTACTCAAGGCGTGGGAAATGATTGCCGCCAAGAGCAAAATGGTCGCCGACAAGGCAGTCAAGAATATTCCCAATACCCTGAGTTCCACTGAAAAAATGGCCCATGTCGACGTCGCGTGCATGGAGTACTGGACCAATGATGGTGACCGAGCCATTGCCACTATCGAGGACATCATATCCTACCCTGAAAATGATGGCATGAACGGCACACCAAAATCGCCGGATGATCTCTTGACCGAGCTTGTCATCAAGATCGAGGACAATTTTCATGAATTGTTACTGGAAGAAGAAGGCAACGGCGCCGGCGGCAGCAATGGACTCGCGCATTCGTTTCATCCCAAGGAAGATATGAAAAGGCTGATCGAAGAGATATATGAACCTGTGGTAACTGATGAAAGGCCGCTGTCGCGCTTCCGCAAGTGGCTGCTGCGCAAGGGTGTGCTGGACCTGAAAAAAGGACTGCGCCCGTTTCCGACAAGTCGAATCATTCATGCCGGCCTGAAGATTCACCGCATGAACGGCTACCGCTGGTCCAAACCAACCGAAGAAGTGAAGCGAGCATTCGAGGACCGCGCTTCCAATGAGATCGAGACCCTCAAGCGCAAATCACGCATCGATTGGTTTTGGAACTACGGCGCCCTGGCGCCTCTGGTAGGCTTGTTCGGCACAGTCACCGGTATTACCTTTGCATTCCAGCAGTTATCGAAAACCACTGCAACCCCGGACTTCACCAGTACCATCCAGCTTCTGAGCAACGGCATTTTCGAAGCGCTGTGGACTACTATTTTCGGGCTGGCCAACGGTATATTCTTCATTATTGTCTATTACTACTTCAAGCACAAGCTGGACTGGATCTATTCAAAGTGGGAGGAGATCTACGTTACGATTACTGAGAAGCTTTAGTCAGAGTACGCGATATGGCATTCGAAAGAGATGAAACTTCTCGGGGATTGGAGTTGACCAGCCTGATAGACGTCGTCTTCCTGTTGCTGATCTTTTTCCTGATTTCATTTGCGTTTTCGCTGAGCGGCGAGGTCTCAGAATCACAGGTCAATTCGGAGATGGCGTTGCCGGAAACGCAAATCAACCTCCCGATCATTCCGAACGACCGGCTGGATAACCTCCTGATTCAGGTCATGCCTGACAGCGTCGGCGCCAGCGTCAGCAGGCGGGCCGTGGTGTTGTGGCCGGCGATGCAGGATACGCTTCATATTTCGCGCAGGCAGGCTTTCAAACGGGCGTTGGCAGATTCTACTTTTGCGAATTTTCCGCCTGACTATCTTAGCTATCCGGCAGAAACATTTGCCACGTTGCCGGCATGCACCCTGATATCAAATTCCATCACGCGCTATATCGCCAAAGATAGGCTGTTCCGCGGGCAGGGGCATCCTATTGTGGAAGTGCGCGCGGACCGTGATACAGAGTTTCGCATCCTGAATTTCATTATGGAGCAATGCAGCGCTCATAAGGATGTCATCCCGCAAATCATCATTCGAACCGCGCCGTAGGAAAGACGAATGGCATTTCGGAAATTAACTCAGGAAGATCGCCGGATACAATTGGTGTCACTCATTGACCTGATTTTCATCCTGCTGATCTTCTTCATTATCACCAGCATTCTCATCAAACTGACGCGCGGTGAAGCCCAGCTCTACATCCCCACACCGAAGAATGAGCCGGGGGAAGCTCAGGTGCTGGTACAAATCCTGGATGATGAGAACTACCTGTGGGTGGACCATACTGCCATTGATACCCTCAATCAATATACCTATAGACGTAAAGCGCCGATCACGACAAAGGCGAAAGTCGATGTCTTGTTGAGCAAGATGACGCTGGATTCCACCGGTCTGCAGCGCCGCATTGACCATCTCGTCGCTGAGTCAAAAGATCGACCCGATAAAGACTATTTTGTACTCATTCGCTGCCCGGATTACTTGCCCTACCACTATGCCACCAGCGTGGTCGAGAAACTGGTCGATGCTCCCAATTTTGAATACGGCTGCGTTGCCGGTACCATCGACGATATCAAAAACAGCAAGAAGATCTCGGTTGGCAGCAATGTCATTGAAATTGATTTCTAAACTATTATGAGAAGATTCTTAAGAGTATCTCTGGCCCTGTTTCTCGTTGTGGCAGCTTCGTTGCTGGTCTACAGACAGATGCTGCTGTCCCAAATACCGGAGATGCAGAAGTCGATTCCCATCAAGATCGATCGCGACGTGTTACCTGTTCCGAAGCGACCGGGTACCAAAAGTGTCCGGATTGTCGGGCCGCCGCTAAAAGTACTAAAATTCGAAATTGATTTTACCCGCAACCCGAGGCCGCTGGATTGGAGGCTGCTGGAGCGGACTGACAAGCGCGCTGACGTCATGATCGAGGGCGTGGTGGATGATAATGGCAACTTCAGGGTGGCAAAGCTGCGCGATCGCGGCCACCCAAAAGCCGGCAGCTACATCAAAAGCGTGGTCAGCTCATGGCGGTTTACCCCCTATCGCCGTGGCCGGATTCGATATTACTTCAATGTGCCGACCCGATTGGAAAACATGAAAATCCAAATCGACCTGCGCAATACGGAGAAGAACTTTACATACATCGGACCTCGTCATCAACTCAAGAACGGAATTCTCTGTTATGTCGACGGTTTGAATAGCAAAAACATCATGGTCATCAACTGAGGCAGGGAATGCGTTTTTCGATATTTGTTTTGATGTTGTTTGTAGCCATTGCCCCGTGCTCGAGTGGTAATGCGCAACAGTTTATTGATGGCATCAATCTTTACAACCGCGCGCAATACGACTCGCTGATCGCGATGGTGCCCGGCTTTGTCGCCGAGAATCCAGATGAGGCGGGCCTGGCGCGCTATTTTGCCGCGGAAAGCCACTACAACCTCGCCATGCTTGCCACCGATGAAGAGCGTGTGACCTACCACCTGCAGCATGCGTGGCAAGACTTCCAGAAAGCCCAGCAGAGTCCCGACCTGCGCCAGGACTATCAGGATTACTATCACTTTGCCAGATATAAGATGGGGTGGTGCTCCTACAGGCTGGCTGAATTGCAGTCCGACCAGAAGCATTTCCAACGCGCTTATGATGAATTTCTGGATTTTACTCCCGATGCGCCAGATTCTGTCAAAGCGTTCTCCTGCCTGATGGCTGTGCAAAGCAGGATGCACGCATTGAAATCGTCGTTTCTCAGCTTGACAGATATAGAGTTTGAGCAGCAGAGCCTGGATGAAGTGCTGCAAGCTGAAGCAGTTCTGCAGACGCTCATCCGTCAGGCGCAATCCTTTGCCGATGGCGCCAAAGGCCCGGTTCTGTCTCCGGAGCTGAAGCGTCTCGCACGTCTGCAGGCTGAGATGTTGAGATTCCACTATGCCAGCTTTTACCAGATGCTCTCACTTGGGCTGTTTCCTGGTTTGGAAGATGCGGAAAAACGCAGCGTATATCGTGAGCTGTCTTTGGCCTATCTCAGGGATCTGAATCTCGATTTCAGCCCCGATGATCCGGCGTTCCATCAGGATTTTTCATCTGAGCTGTCTTATCTGGAGATGATGCGACATCTGAACCGCTTCTTCTTAACCCGGGCAAACGCGGAGCAGCGGGCTTTTCTGCAAGCATTCAAACAGCTCAGAGCGCCTGAGTTTGCCGTGGAACGAGACTTCAGACGTGCTAATCTTGCGCATGCTGACACGGATGCGGCAGGACGAGAATTCAATCAAGTCGCTCTGAGTTTCTATGACGCTGCCAGGTCAGAGCAGCCTGAGGCCTACTATTGGCTTGGATATATTTTTATGATCCAGGGCGAGCGGGAACGCAGCCGCGAGAATTTGGTCGCCTTCCTGAGTGCGTATCAAGACGCTGAGAAGCACTCCCGCAGACAGGAGATTTTGCTGGAGGATGCCAAATACCGCAAGTATTTGCTCGATTTTGAGCGTTACTATCTCGGCCGGGATACAAAAAAACTACGCGATCTGGCGGCGGAGTTGAAAGAGTTCGAGCCCCGCAACCGTGACGTCAATATCCGCAAAGAGCAGCTAAATCTTCTGACAAATTGCAGCATCACGCGCAACACGGCTCAAATCTGGTCCCGGGTGCTTGAAGGCACAGACGACGAGAAGCTGCAACAGGTACTATCGACGATCCGCTTCATCCTGCCACGGGCTGCGCTGAACATCGGACGTGTGCGTGCACGGTATCTCAATCTGCTTTACCGGCTGTTCAATATTACGGAAGTTAGGCTGCGCAATGAGACCCGTTTTTTCCGCGGCATTGTGAAGTCTCTGGAAGCAGAAATCGAAGCAACCCCATGGGGAAAGGTCGACAAGTTCAGGGAGGCAGCTCAGGCCATCCGGGGGGTGAGCCATGACTACGAAAACAAGAATGAAGCCGAGTACATCCGGGCGCGGTGTCTTTTCTTCGCTGACGAATTCAAGGCCGCCACCGATATCCTCATCCCGCTTGTCAATAGGCAAAAATCGCTGCGCGCATTGTTCTACCTCGCTGAGATCTTCCGGCTGGACAACAGAGGGCGTGCTGCAAGAAAATGTTTTGAGACGATCATCCACAAACTCGAGCAGACCGATTATGTCTACGATGATTTCTGGCAGGCCAACGCTATGGCTGGTCTGGAATCATCAGAAAAGACGGGCTCGCTTGCGATTTTGGATTCCATCGACATCGATGGCGTGGTTTTTCAGCCATCGCACAATCCCGATTTGTTGACGTATGAGATGCTGGCTGAAGAGAAATTCCTGAAGAGTCAGTTTGCGCGCGAAAGCGTGGAATGGCTCATGCGTTATGGCTTGCCGCCAAAGCAGTTCTATCCTTCGGAACACCGGCTGCACCCGGCTCTCAGGCCCAGGATGAATTTGTTTGCCAACGCGCCATTCCTGCTCGACGAGATGAGAGGACCGATCACCTCATCTTTACAAGTCAAAGTTATTTTGCCGGAGACGGTGAGTTCGGAGGTGGTGATAAAGCTCGGAAATGAGCGGCTACAGGCCAAAGATGGCACATATTTAAAGCGATTTATTCCACTCAATAGTGAACTTGAGTTGAGCGCAGAGAACCCGGAGTGCTACGAGTTCAAACTCATGCATACATTCAGTCAGCCGGGCCTCGACTATATGGCCATCGTGCTGAACAAGCGGCTGAACTTTGTCGCACCGGAGCCGTTTGCGCAAACCATTCAGGAGCGTGACTACCCGTTGCCGCTGCGCTGGGATAACAATTATGTCCTGAGCGATCTGCCGTCACAGAGCGGTGAATCCGAGCTCCGTGCTGATTATGGTAATTTGATCGAGCTCCGCGATTGCGCCCTCGATACTTTTGCGAATCGCATTTTGGTCGTTAATGCCAGGCTGAACGAGATCTGGGTCTACTCGAATGATTCAGCCAGCAAGAGAGTGGGCAAGCTTGAGCCGCAACTGGATTCGCCCCTTAACAGTCCTGAGGGCATTGCCGTTGATGCCATGGGCAACATCTATATCGTTGATTGGGGCAACCACCGGATTGTCCGCTGCGATAATCGCGGCAAACAGCAGCAGATTATCGGCTCACTTGGAGAGAATAACCGGCAGACCACCGGCGCGCCCATCCACCTGATGTACCCAACCCGAATCGCGATCATCGAACAGCCGGCCAAGGCCTCCTGGCCTGAATACCAAATCGGCCAGGACTATGTTTACATCGCTGACCAAAATGGCATTCATATCGCCAAGTTGAACGGCGCCTATCTCGATACGCTCATCCCGCCGCAGCAACGGTTCCCAGCCGGTTCATTCTACGGATTCTATGCTAGCGGACTCGGCCACGGGGCCAGGCTGTTTCTGGTCAAGCGCGTTGCCGATGACAACGGCCGCGTCTTCGAGTTTGTCTCCCGTTAAAAATCGGGCTTCGTTGCTCACGCTAGCCTGGTTTATTCACGAATCTGCCTTTCAGCCTGATGCTGAACCATCAGGCTAATCTCAGGCAAGACGGCTGAAGCCGCCTTCAGGCGGGTTTAATTACTTGTAGCCGCAGGATTTATCCTGTGGCGGAGGCTGCGATTTGTGAATAATGCAGGCTATATGCCGCGCGAGATATTATTTTTGTGTCGTGTGCAACTCGCCTACTCTGAGCGTGTCCGTGCGTAAAACCCTGGTACGATAGCGAACCGAAGCCAATGCCGCCTCAATCTCAAGTGGCACGGGCATATCTGTGTAGGTCGCTTCGATTTCACGGATGATTTTTGCCCCGGGCTTAATCCTGAGCCGCGCCTTTAGCCGCAAACTGTCCGGTGGTTCCGCATACCACGTGAAGACAGCCTGGTTATCCCGCAGCACATATCCCAGGTCCGTCTCGACAACGGAGATTTCGAGCGTGTCAGTCGCCAGAGTTACCCGGGTTTGCAGCCAGGGTTCCTGTGTGGTTAGCAGCCAGTCCACCTCGACTGTGTTTGAATCAACTTGAAGCGATTCTGAGCCAGCGACGTCCAGCCAATCTGCATCGAACGTCAATGCCAATGTATCCTTATGAATGCTGCCGTCATATTCGCGGCTAAGATCATCTGCCGTTACCCGGACATCGCGAAAATATTCATTGCCGCGCAGGCTGATTTCGCTTTCGTTCTGGCTCAGGTCATGTCTGGCATCGGCATACAGAACAGCTTGCCACGCCTCGCTATAGGCAGGAAAGCCGAACAGGTAGCCGCCATAAGCGACGACTGCGAGAACGGCCAGACTTCCTGACGCCGGCCCTCGAAACCACTTGACAAACTGCTTTAAGGCTCCGGAGCTCACCACTGTATGTGAATACATGTATATCGCCGGCAGATACCAAAGTGTGAGTATAACTGTGATGGCGCCATTGTAGAGAAATGTCTCCGGCAGAGTGTCGATGGCCAATCCCGACATGCTTGAAGTACGGGCAAGAAACGGAAAGACTTCCATGAACATGAGTCTGAACATGGGAATGGGCGCCAGCAGGGTCAGCAATAGTCTAAAAGGAGCTGCCGGAACGGTGATGGCCAGGCTGAATAGGATCAAAGTCAGGGCCGGGAAGAATGCAAGTCTCATGCTCCCCAGACCGGTAAGGAGGGTGAAAACAACAAGCAAGATGAGCGCCCGTCCGGCATAGACATGGGGATCAGCGCTGAAGCGCCAGGTTCGGGTCAACTGTGTCGCCACCCAAACGCCAGCGATTGCCCAGATTGCTGCATAAATCAGATACAAATTGACGTGCGCCAACCACGGATATCGCAAGCCTTTGATCACCTGCATTCCGGCTTCGCCCAATTGTGCAAAAATGGCTATGATGATCATCATCAACAGGAGCTTGCTGCCGGAGAGGCGAACACGAGGCGTTTCAGATTGCAGGCGCTGCTTGCGACTGAGCGCAAACGCCGCAAGACCGAGAACGAAAGCGATGACGACCGTTGCGGTTACCAGCCAATCCGAAACAAAAAGATAGGTCCCCAACACTGGCCAGAGCATGTACTCTCCTTTTCTGTCAGGGGGAATGCCCTGCGCCTGGTACTTCGCGATCAGTCCATCAACGATTTTACCGCTGCGCGCCAGCGCTGCTTTTTCGACAAACTCGAACTTATCCTGCTGTGTGTGAATGGGCGAGCTGTTGATGCCGGCCGTGAAATCGATGGCAGGAATGCCCCTGTCGATAAACGGTGTATGGTCTGAACCAACGCCGCCAAATGCCGAATTGAGCGAAAAAAAGCGCACCGGATAGGTGAGGCTATTGTATCCGAGCGTGCGGTCAATCGCCAAGGCATCTCTGACCAACCACTCCGGCGCTTGTGTTTCTTTGCTTTCCAGGAGCAGAACGAGTTCTTCATCTGAGGCAGCCATATCGATCTGCAGCATGAGCGCGGCATCGTCTATGTCCTTGAAATTCTTGACGAAATGTTTCGAGCCGATAAGTCCCTTTTCTTCACCACCAAATGCAGCGAATACCAGAGTGTAATGCCGGTTCCTTTGGCTCCAGACCCTCGCCAGCTCGACCACACAAGCGGTACCTGAGGCATCATCGTTAGCGCCGGGATGCTCCGGCGCTGTTGAATCAATGTGGCCGCCGACGATGATAATCGAATCTGTCGCGCCCTCGAACACACCGACGGCCGTCCCGCTCAAGGTATTGATAACCTCATTCCGTGTGTTTGCGCGGTTCAGCGATAACACGTATGCGCTGTCAGCTCCAAAAGAAGCAAACTTGTCTGCGGCCCAGTGCAGAGCCGCCTGTTCATTGGCTGAACCCATGGGGCGCGGCCCCAGGTCGAGGCTGAGATAACCGGTGTAAGCATAAGCGCTGTCTGCATTGAAGCCATCAGTTTGTGCGTGGCCACAGAGTGGCAGCAATAACGCCAGCAAAGGCAGTAGCCAGATTTTAGGTCGCATCGTTTCCCTCCTGATTGTGTGATACGCAAGTGATTTTGACGGACGGCGGTCTGTGAGCGGGCAAAAGTGGCGGCCCACGATATGTCAAGTACGGTATGTTAACTGTTTTAGATGCGAAAATTAAAGGATATTGCTCGTTGCCTGGCGTCTTGTTGAAGCCCCCGGCGCCTCGTTCATAACGTCAATCTTTTCATCGAGGAAGTATTTGACCGCATCGTGGTTGCTGAAGAAGAAATGGTCCTTGCCCAGTTTCTGATAGAATCCGGAGCGCCGAAAGACATCGCGCACGGGACCTTTCACGTTGGCAAAATAGAACTTGATGTTTTGCGCCTGCAGGCTGTCGGCGATTTCGTGCAGCGCGGCGTCAGCAGTGGAGTCGATATCATTCACGCTGGAAGCATCAAAAATGACAGCACTTACGCGGTGCGGGCTGTTTTGCAGTTGCTCGTCAATGACTTCATGCAGGAAGTTGACGTTTGCAAAATAGAGAGAAGCGTCGATACGAATGACAGTCAGGCCGATAAGGGTGATCGCTTCGGGATAGCGTTCGATATTGCGGTAAACTTTTGTGCCGGGCAATCTGCCAAGAATAGCATAGTGGGGTCTTGTGGTACGCCGCACCACGAGCACCAACGAGGTCGCAATACTGATAAGGATGCCTTTCTCAACGCCCAGCAGCAGCGTCGTCAAAAAGGTGACAACCCAGGAAATGAAATCCTGTTTCTTGACTTTGTAAAGATGCACAGGTTCGTGGGTATCGATCAGGCCGGTGACAGCCACAATGATGATGGCGGCAAGGGTTACTGTTGGCAGATAATAGAAATAGTCCGTCAGGAAGAGCAGCGTCAGCGCGATCATTGCTGATGTGATTATTGAAGCGAGATTGGTACGCGCTCCTGCCTGGGCGTTTACCGCGGTACGTGAAAAGCCGCCTGTTACCGGATAGGCGCCGAAACAACTCGCGACGATGTTGGCGGTGCCCAGTGCACGCAATTCCTGATTTGCGTCCACGGAATAGCGGTTCAAGCTGGCGAAACGCTTCGCTACTGCGATGGACTCCATGAAAGCGATGAGAGAAATGGCAACCGCGATGGGGGCGAGCTCAGAAAGTGTGTCCAGGCTGACTTTCGGTATGGCAAAGCCGCGCAAGCCTCTTGGCACGTCGCCCATTATGTCGACGCCGACCGCGTGCAATTGCAACCCCCACGTCAGAAGCGCGCCTATTCCGACGACGATTAGCGGTGCAGGAAAAGTGGTCCGCCATCTTTTCAGCCACGCGAGCGAAACGATGCTGAATATACCAAGCGTAATCGTCGGTAAGTTGAATTCCTCAAATTGGCTGATACAAAACTGCAATATTTCGTGAATATAGTGACTTTGTGGGTGCGAGATACCTAAAACATGCTTGAGCTGGCTGAAGGCGATGATGACTGCCGCCGCGGAAGTGAAACCGCTGATCACCGGATGCGATAAAAAGTTCACCAGAAAGCCAAAGTTGAGGATGCCCATGCCAAACTGAATGAATCCAACCATGCCTGCGAGCACGGTAGCATACAGGATATATTCGCTGCTGCCGGGTTCAGCTAAGTTTGAGATGCCCGACATCACCAGCAGAGAAATCAGTGCGACCGGGCCGACAGCAAGTTGTCGCGAAGTGCCCAGTAGTGCATAGACAAACAGTGGCGCCACAGAGGCATATAACCCGATGATAGGGGGTAGGCCGGCGAGCATCGCTACAGCCATAGCTTGCGGAATCAACATAATGGCCACGGTGATGCCGGCGCTGAGGTCGCCTTTGAGATTGTCTTTCTGGTAGTGTAGAAGCCAGTCCAGAAATGGCAGGTACTTTTGCATGAATGTTAATTAACGAAAGTCAGTTGCAAAGAATCACTATTTGCTGACATCGCTCCTGTCCTGCTGCCAGGTCACATAGCCGCCATCCAAATGGACGGCATCAAAGCCATTGCGTTCCAGCAAGGCCGTTGCGTAACGGGAGCGTGAACCTGTGTGGCAGTATACATACACAGTCCGGTCTTTCGGAAGCTGTTGTATGTAAGTGGCAAGCCGGGTGTGGGCTATATTTGTTGCATTTGGCAAATGGCCGGCTTCGTATTCATGCGCATGGCGCACATCGAGAATCAGTGCATGGTCGCGGGCTACGAGGTCGCGCAGCTCTTGCATGGGAAGGTGCTTCGATTTTTGCAGCTTCCCATCCTGCAACGATTCCGGCGTCGCGAAGCCCCGGATATCATCCAGGCCAATACGAATCAGGTCGGTTACTGCTTCTGAAACGCGCGCTGCTTCAACAACCAAATATATCGGCTTGCCCGGTTCCACATAAGAGCCTGCGATGGTTGGGAAAGCCTTGTTCAGCGGCACATGTAGTGCTGCCGGCAGATGACCGGCGATAAACTCTTGCCATGGGCGCGTGTCAAGAAGATAGATATCCTCCAGAAGCAACTGCTCCAAAGTCGATAGCGAGATTTGCTCCGGTTCCGGGATTTTCCCCAGGATGGCCGGCCCTTCTTTGTTTTCCTTTTTCATACGTGCAAAATACAGGGGCGGCTCGGGCTGGCCGTGCAGGATACCGCGGACGAATTCGGATTCGCTGGTGGCAGCCGAGATGGCGGCATTGAACCTCTTTTCATATCCCACTGTTGATTGCGGAACGGCGCCCAAAGCCTTGCCACAGGCGCTGCCGGAACCGTGGCCCGGCCAGAGCTGCAGATAATCCGGAAAATCCGT
>CAZVSL010000029.1:19674-22991 GCA_964629935.1 uncultured Calditrichaceae bacterium
GATGGAGTGATAGAGCGTGCGGGCCGATTGCTCCTTGGCGCCTGTCTGGCCGGCAGCCGTCTCGAGCAGGTCCGGCCTGCCGACATCTCCTACAAAGACAAAGTCGCCTGTAGCAATTCCCATAGGTTCGGTTGCACCGCCGCCATGGTCGATGACCAAAAAGCTGATGTGCTCTGGCGTATGTCCGGGCGTGTGCACAACTTTGATTTCGATGTTTCCCACGTGGAACGAGTCACCATCCTTGACAAGCGTATGTTTGTAAGAACCGCCGCCCTGCTTTTTGTCAAGCCACGAATACTTCCAATCGTCGTCTCCTTCATCAGAGAGATACAAGTGCGCGCCGGTTTGCTCCGCCAATTCACGCGCGCCTGAGAGGAAATCAGCATGGATATGTGTTTCGGTGATAGCGCTGATGCGCATGCCCTGCAGTTTTGCCTCCCTGATGTAGCGCGTCACATCCCGTTGCGGGTCGATTATGAGAGCCTGGCCCGTCCGTTGGCAGCCGATTAGATAAGACGCCTGAGCAAGCTTGTCATCATAAAGCATTCGAAAAAGCATGGCTCTGTCTCCTGAATATGATGAATATGGTAACCAAACGATTGTGGACTATTCTGTACTTGCCTTTTGAGCCTGAGGCTGAATTGCTATTCTAACTTCAGACAAGGCGGCCTTGATTAATTGTAGCCGCAGGATTTATCCTGTGGCGGAGACTCTCAGCAAAAATCTCAGCATAAATTAAAAATTAATAACTTTCTGTCGGATTAGCAAGATTTTATTTCTTCAGACTTTGATGGCCACTCAGACACAGAAATCACGGCTCAATCACCTGATACCACCTCTTGTCCTTTCTTTGGCAACCTGCCCGCTCTAATGTCATATAAACTCGATACCTTCCCGTAATTCTTTTCACTTCAGTATGACGCTCTTCTATATTAGTGATTCTTAATTGCCATGAGTTAACCCTGACAGGGTTTGAATTATATAAGAGCTGTGGAAACAGCCTCTTACCAACCCTGTCAGGGTTATTTCTACCGTCATGCTATTCAGGAATCAAGATACTATCTGGTAAAGCTCGACAGATGTCTCATTCAAATCCTTCATATCCTATTAGAGTAAACTTAAGGAGGTGCACCATGATCATGAAACAGAAGCTGTTGTTGTTTGTCGGCGTGATATTCTTGAGCGTGCTGCTCGGTGGCTGCGCGGCTGTTCCGGATGATGGCGGCAAGGTCCCCATCACCACCTCATCGGATAAGGCCCGGAAATTGTTTCTCAAGGGTCGTGATCTGCAGGAACGATTGCGAATCGCTGAGTCCAGGCCCTATTTTGAGCAGGCCGTCGCCGAAGACCCTGAGTTTGCGCTGGGCCATCTTTTTCTGGCCCTTACTGCGCCGAACACAAAAGATTTTTTTGCCTCGCTTCAGACAGCCCGAGAGCTTGCCAATACTATCTTAGCGGGCGAACGGTTTTGGATCGAGGGTTTTGCTGCTGGCGTAAACGGTGATCCCCAGACCCAGAGAAAGCGCTACGCGGAGCTGGTGGCTTCGTATCCGAAAAGTGAACGCGCACATAATTTGCTGGGCGGGCACTTTTTTGGCCAGCAGGAATGGCGCAAAGCTATCGAACAATATAGAATGGCGCTGCAAATTAACCCGGAGTTTTCGCAGTCTTATAATCAGCTTGGCTATGCACACCGGTTCCTTGGCGAGTATGACGAGGCTGAGGCAGCCTTCAAGAAATATATAGAAATGCTGCCTGATGATCCCAATCCCCATGACTCCTATGCAGAGCTGCTTATGAAGCTGGGGCGATATGACCAGTCGATTATGTATTACAAGAAAGCGTTGGAGCTAAACCCATCATTTTTCAACGCGCGTCTTGGCATTGCCTCCAATCGGAACTTCAAAGGCGAGCACGATGCCGCCAGGGTCGAGCTCGAAAAACTTTACGACAATGCGGCTAACGATGGTCAGCGCAGAGTCGCCCATTTCGGCAAAGCTGTTTCGTATGTCTTTCAAGGCAACCCGAGCAGCGCACTGGACGAAATTCAGCGCATGTATGATATTGCGGCCGCCACAGATGACGCAGGCTCCATGGCGGGCGACCTCGGCACCATGGGTACCTTGCTTTGTGAGTTCGATAAGCCGGATGAAGCTCTGGCAAAATTTGAGGCCTCGCTTCAGATGACGCTCGATTCTGACCTGAGTCAGGAACAAAAGGAGCTGGCCAGGCTGTTTCATCATTTCAATTTGTTTCAGGTTGCAGTCAGGCAAGGAGAGTATGACGCCGCAAGGGAACATGCGATGACCTTCAGGCAACAGGCGGAAGCCAAGAAGAATAGATTTCAAATCAGATTATCACATGAAATGTTTGGCCGACTGGCGCTTGCACAGCAGGACTACGATACTGCAATTAGTGAGCTTGGACAAGCCAATCAGCAGAATCCGTACAATATCTACAGGTTAGCGCTGGCTTATGAGGGCAAAGGTGACAAAGCCAAAGCAAAACAATACCTTAAGGATGCCGTTCATTTCAACGCGCTCAATAATCTGAATCAGGCATTGGTCGCGCACCATAGCGGGAAAAAGATGGCAGCCAAGTAGATTGTGCCTTATCCTCCTCATACCTCCCGGCAAAATCCTGCTGCCGGGAGGATTTTCTCTTCCTTAGGAAGAAGTTATTCTCGCCTTCCGGAATATAATATTGTGTTTGCTGTATAACTACCGTGCAAGCAAACTTTTCCTGCCGTGCGAGCACACAACTCCCAATCTTTAAAATAGCAGTGCAAGAGCCGACCGTTCGTCGCCAGGTTGTTTTGGCTTGAAAGGAGGTGATTACAAACACTGACATCTCGCAGGCGAAATCAGCAAATCGCCGCGCCAATCTCTGTTGCGCCATCACTCTGTGATGGATGTGTGACTTAGGTCATTAAATCAATTAATGAACTGCCAAAAAAAGGAAGGGTTTTGCTATGCGAAACTATCTCATGACCTTAGTCGCCGTGCTCTTGATATATTCTGTATCTTTCTCCCAAACAGGCAAAATCGCCGGCAAAGTGGCTGACCGGGAAACGGGTGATCCCTTGCCCGGGGCCAACGTCTTCCTCGAGGGGACGACGTTAGGCGCAGCCACAAATGTCAGCGGCGAGTTTGTCATTCTGTCGGTGCCGACAGGTGTTTATTCTATCAAAGCATCATTTATCGGCTATCGTGCTGTCACTATTGACAACATTCGGGTGAATTCCGGTTTGACCACGCAGCTCGATTTCGAGTTGCCGAGCGAGGCATTGGAGGTCAGCGAGATCAGCATCGTTGCTG
>CAZVSL010000030.1:0-7817 GCA_964629935.1 uncultured Calditrichaceae bacterium
CGTTGGCCGCCGCATCAAAGCTTATCTGATTAGCGATGAGCGCCTGGCCGTGGGCAAAGACAAAGTCGTGACTTGGCTCGGTCCAGTCGCCGTCGGTGCGGTCAAAGCCATCGACGATCAGCACTTTTTGCATAAAGGCGCCGTTGCTCATGCCATAGACGTCCGAGACAATGCTCTCATTGGGCACAGGAGCGCCATCGACAGCCGTCAGCCGAAAGTAGACATCCCGGTTCAGGATTTGATCGATGGATGTATCTGTGACCGCGGGCGTGAGCACATTTTCGTTTCTGAACAAGGACCAGGTTTCATTATTAAAGCTAAAGTACATGCGATAACCGAGCAGGTCGTCTTCCTGATTGGGAACCCAGCCGAGGCTGAAACCGGCATCGGTTTCACGCAGTATGCGCAGCGTTGGCGGCGCCGGGGCTTCCAGATCTGCTTCGGTGGTCGTGACCGCAACGTACGCGGTGTCGGTGTTGCCGCGTGTGTCCGCCGTGAACGCCATCACAACGTACGCTCCCTCCGGCATTGCTGCTGTATTCCAGAAATTGTCACCGCCGACATCATTGGTTACCTGGTAGGCGTGGCTGGTAGTGGAGGAAAGCGACCGAAAATAAGCGATGTTTACAAATGCGTTGTTAGGCTTGGTGTCAAATTGGAAACGCAAGCCATCATTGGGTGGTTCGAAGACAACCGTACTGGTATCAGCGCTTAGAATCTTGTAACCGATCTTGTACGTGCCGTTATTGAGTCTGGAGGTTCGTGCTGTTGGCGGCCCATTCTGCTCATCGACCTTAACAACGATATCGACCAATCCGCTCAATTCATTGGTCGAAAACTGATTAGTGGTCGCATTCTGATAAAATTGCACAAAGCGGATGATGGGCGGCCACGGATCCTCGTAGGGTGTCAGACCACTGTTCGGCAGCATGCTGTTCTTTTCGGAACCGACAAAACCGTTGGTGAAGTGAACGTGGCCGAGACCGGGCAGAATCGTTCCCAGAATTGTCTCCGATGCGAACACGGAATCCCCGATGGAAATCGCTGGGTTGGGGAAAATGTGGACATAAGCGACGTCCTGAACCCGCACGAAAGCGTTGGAGCCCTCTGGCGACATGCTGGTGACGATGCCATCCTTGACCGGATACACGGGCGAACCGTCTGCTTTCGGAATATCGGTGCCGTTGTGAAAGTGGCCGGAGGGGCTTGTGCTGCGGTATTCGGCAAAGGTGCCGGTGATTTCCTGGCTCTCGTGGAATGGCTCCACGGGCCAGGCAAACTGCGTCTGCGCCTGCGTTGCTTGCGTGGGCGCCAGCCCGATGAGCACGGCCAGCGCGCTGTGTAAGAGTCTTATTCGAATGTTCATTGGACCTTGTAGATATGATAAGCGTTTTGAAACCCGATAAATAGTGACGGCGTGACCCCGCCCGTAAGATAGAGTGATGCACGTTGGAAAAATTCGTCCGGGAACGCCAATTCCTGCACGGCGACGCCGGTGTCATCATAAAGGTGTAACCGCGCGTCAGCGAATACGAATTTCTGGTCGCGGAACGTGCTTCTGGCGATCAGCATCGCGGCCAGCTTGCCGCCATTCGCCATTTGTACGCTGGCGATCATGCCGCGTTTGCGGTCAATGCGCTGCCGCCACACTCTTTCTCCTGTAGCAAGACGCACAACTTCCGTCAGATGGTTTTCCGCGAGCATGAGATATTGGGAGTCCGGTGAAAAATCAGCGTGCTTGAACAGGAGACTGGTTTCAGCTATCTGGTTACCGTTCTCATCAAACACCTGTGTCTGTTTCTGCAATTCTCCCTGCAGGCTTACGCCGTAGCTGTTGGCCGCGACAAACCTGCCGTCATCAGAAACATGCACCCGATTTGTGTTTGAGCCGTCCAGCGCCCGGCGCCAGATCTCTCTGCCTTCGGGGGTAAACCGGAGCAGGTGGGGGTCAGCAGAGCCATTGGCTGCCGGCGCGCCAGTGGGAGCGGAGCCGCGTTTGCCGGCCACGACGGCAGCTACGGAACCATCGCGGCTGAAGTCAATATCCACATTACGCTCGAGATCGTGCTGCGTCTCGCGAAACAGCTCGATTGTACGCTGGAGCGCGCCGTTGCTGTCATAGAATTGCAGGGAGCCCAGGGCGGTGTTGCCAATTATCATCGCACCATCACGATCTGAGATGGCAACAGCAGGATAAGGCTCATCATAATGCTGCGTCATGATAATTTCGTACAATTTGCCGGCGCTGACGGCATAGACCGTAATGCTGAGCGGCGCCTGGCTTCCGGCTTGCACCACCTCCTGTGCCAGAGCGAGCACAGCAACATAGCTTCCGCCTTTGGATGCCACTGTTTTTACGTTGTTCTCCGGTAGCGTAATCCTGAATGGCTCGCCGCCATAAGTGCGCAAAGCCTCATCGCTGAGCGCCACTATTTGCCCGGTTTCGGATAGATACCAGGAGGAAACCGACTGCCGTGTTTCCTCCGTTTGAGCCGATTTGAGCATCAAATCAGGCGCTTGTACGACTTGTGCCTTAAGTTGCAACCAACTCAAGCTTAGCACAACGAACAAGATGCGAGTAGTCATAATTTGCCTTTTCTCAATTTTTAAGTGCCGAAGTGTTTGGGTTTTGGAAGGATTGCCGGGTTAAGAATCTGTCCAAAATCAGCGAAGCGACTCCTCCGCGTTTACACATTAACACATTAAAACGTTATTTTGTAGATTTGGCCGCTTTTCATCTCATCAAAAACGATGACATCTTCATTCGGCGACCAGTCCGGGTTCATCTCTATTTTGGTTGTGGTTCCGGTCAGGTTCTGCTTGTCGGAACCGTCGATATCGATGACATAGATGTCTGAATTCAGGATTTGATGGCCGTCGTCTACGGTAATCATGTAAGTTAGCCGCTTGCTATCCGGCGCCCATTGTGGCCGTTCACCCGGACCGAGATCTGTGAGTTCGGCGCCATCACGCTTGACCACATGCAAGTTGCCGCCATAAAGCTCAAAAGCGATGTACGTGCCGTTTGGCGAGAGCTCAGCATTGAGATAGGTGCCTTTGAGTGGTTTGAGGCGCCTGACTATTTCTCCCTGCTGATTGGCGAAGATCAAAGCCTCACGCGCATTGTAGAAAACTGACGACTCGGCTGTATCAGGCGCTGCTGACAGGCCATTCGCACGGACCTTCAAGACTTGCATGTCACGCCGGCCTTCGACCAGAATATGAGCGTCTGTCTGTGTCCAGACAGGTAGTCCGCTGCCGGCGCCGCTTAGCTTTGTCAAGACGTGGTTTTCTCCGGTTGAAATGCTTACCAGCTTTATCACCTGCGACCGCCTCCGTTTCATATATTCATAAACCCTTATGGCGATTCGCTGTGAATCATGCGACCATGCGAACCCATAACCGGCGCCGCGATCTTCTGAAAGTTGACGCAGGTTTGAACCGTCTGCATCCATCACCCATAAGCCACGATAGCCGTTACCGGCCGCCGCGATCTTTGTGCCGTCCGGCGACCAGCGAGGTTGTTGCAGAATCAGACTATCCGGCGTGAGGGCCTCTGCGGCGGACGGAGCTTCCAATGTGGTCTGCGTGGCCCCTGTTTGCAGTCCGGCACAAAATAAGGATAACAACAGTATTAGGTGTTTCATCGGTTTTAACTCAGGTTTGTTCTTCTATAAGTTGTTAGACCGGCAATGCTGTCTGCTGCGCCGCTTTTGCTTCGATAACCAGATGCTGTCTGTATCACCGCAGCAGCACCATGCGTTTGCTTCCTGTCTGGCGCCCGACGCGCAGTTGATATATGTAGACGCCCGTTTGGCATGGGCACGCCGGCTTCATCTCTGCCGTCCCAGATTACCCGGTATTGTCCAGGCGGCTTCTGTGTTCTCTCGAGTGTTTTGACGAGTTGGCCGTTCAGGTTGAATATGCTTAAAGTAACGGTTTCAAGCGATTGTTGTGCCGACAATATTTCATAAACAATGGTTGTACCAGGATTGAAGGGGTTGGGATAATTCTGGTTAAGCGAAAACTGTTTCGGTGCAATGGCGGCCGGGGCAGTGTCCTCCACGAACACCGGCAACTGCGGCCTGGTCAGGAAAAAATCTTCGAAAAAGAGCATACCCGTTGCCTCTCCGGTTCGGGATAGCTGCAAGCCGCCAACCGTGAGCTCAGCGCTATCGAAGCGGCCGTTGCCACCGGCCAGCGGTTCGAGTATGTTCTCGCTCAGACCAAATCGGAGCAATTGCCAGCCAAGCCAGTCGATTTTCACCCAGGGCAGCGCTTCTTCGCCGTCACTGTCGAGCAGAAACAGGCGCACGGAGTTTCCGCTGCCGTCGCCGTAGACATAAAAGCCAACATCGATGACGTCATTTGTGTCAATGTTGACTGGTTCGAGCCGTTCGATGTGCGCCAGTCCGCTGTCGGCGAGAAACTGATATTGCAGCATGGCCGCGGTCGTGTCCGTAATGGCGTGCACACTACTGGGGATAAACGAGGTGCTGTCCGGCTCGATCTGAAACGATCTCGGGCTTTCACCCGGGCCATTCCAGGCCAAACCAGCTTCAAAATCATCCCAGATTTCGAAGTCCGGTGGTTGAGCCTGAGATTCAAACTGCCACCTGAACGGCGCTTCCAGGCGGGCGCCATCCGTCAGGCTGATGGCCGTGCTCAAGTTCAGAAACAGTCGCGACTCTGCCGGCAGGGGCGTGACGGGCGCCGCAAAGATTGTTCTGATTTCGGGTTCATAACTCACGATCAGCGGGAGCTGTGGCACGCCGGCGGTACTAAGTATCACGTTCTCATTGTTGACGGTGGCCTGGTCCAGGTCCCGATTGAACTGCACGCGCAAAACCTCGCGCACAAACACGCCCGTATCGCGCTGCGTCGGCGAGAAATCCAGAACCACGGGCCTGCTGTCATCCCTGGTTTCGGTGATGAACTCCCACAAGAACGCGTCGCCGCCCTGACCGTCGTTGTCGCCGTCGAGCCGCCTGCCAAACTCATCCATCGCGTCACCGGCGATGCGCGCCGTATACTCGGTTTGGAATCGAAAGCGCGTGTCCGGCTGGAACAGCAACACGTCGCTGGCATCACTCCAGATGAATTTGCCATCAACCGCCGGCCCGATGACAAAGGCATCCTCGACGCTTTGCCGGTCCATGGCGCGACTGAAACGCGCGCCGATTTCAGTATAGACATCCACTTCAAAGGCGCCGTTTTCCGGCAGGGTCTGAACAACCACCGGCGGCGTTGTTGACGGGAACTGCAGGTCTGCAAACGCAAAGGCATGCCGTTCAACTTGCTCAGTAGCCGTAACAGCGTCAAATCCCTCTTTTGCAGCCGTCACGGAATAATCGCCGGCCGAAAGGTCATGAAACACATACAAGCCGTTGCCGTGGTCATCTGTGGTGTAGGTCTGGCCGCCCGGTACGAGCGTAACCGTGGCGCCATTCACTGGCTGGCCAGAATCCTCATCTGTCACAATTCCGGCTAACGTGCCAGTCTGCATCTGCCCGGCATCGAAAAAGTCCAGAAAGGACATGAACAGCGCGCGTGCTTCCAGTTTCAAAAAGTCGGGATTGCGTAGCTTGCGTTCTTCGATGGCATTGTCATGGAATGTTGCTTCAGAAAGCTGACCCGGCATAATGAGGTCATTCAAAACACCCAGGTTGAAACCGCCATTGCAGCCGCCGAAAAAGCTCCAGTCCAGCCGGTCCGTAAATGACGAGGTGCGCAATGCCTGAAAGATGCGCAGCGCCATGTTTTGGCTCATGATGTCTGCCAGCCCCCGCCATTCAGCCATGCCTGTGCCGCGAGGGCTGCCGCCCGGGCAGGGGTCTGCGAAAGTTCTTTCTTCCTCATAGAGCAAAAGTGTAAACCGTCGCATACCATTTAGAGCGTTGTGGTGCACGGAATGAAACCAGTCGACGCCAAAGCTGTTCGCCAGGGCTTCACGCTGGCTGAGAGACGGATTGGTCGAATCGTCGATTCTCGTCAGGATTACGGTGTCCATATTGGCAGCATTCAGGAAGTCACGCAGAAAGAACGACACCGTGAGGTTGATATCCGCCTCGCGCAGACCGGTGGGCCCCTGATTTGTGTTGCCCAGGCCGTGGCCGGGATCAATGCAGAAGCTCAGGCCTGACAGATCTTGCGCTGAGAGCGATTGCGTTTGAATCACACAGAGGGTGAGAATTACCAGAATGGCGCCGCTCGACATGATGTTCGGGAAAGTCCGACGCGGTGTCTTAATCATAAAGCAAATACGTCTCACGTTTTTGTTCGAACGCTTCCAGATCCGTTTGCCAGCTTTTTCGGAGTTGGCGCAAGTCTCTGTTTTTCGTAATCGTGTTTCGAATATCCTTTGTGCCGCACAGCCGGTCGAAATGTCCGATGCGAAAACTCATGCTATCCGGATAGAGCGCATGAATTGTCCTGACAACCTGTACTCCCATCCAGAATGGCTGCAGCACATCGCGGTCAATAATTGCGATGCGGACGCCGTGGCAGGCTCGGTTTTCGAACTTTGGCGCAGATGCCACGCCCGCGATCGCTTCTGGTGTGAATGATACATTGGTGAATTTGACGCCCGGCAATCTCAGCTCGTTTAGATGTCCAGCAAGCGTCTTGCTGTCGATCCATGGGGCGCCCAATGTTTTGAACGGCGTGTTCGTGCCCCTGCCTTCGGAGACGTTGGTGCCTTCCAGCAAACAGGCGCCGGGGTACAGGGTAGCGGTCTCCAGATCCGGCATGTTGGGTGAAGGTTTGATGAAAGTCAGGCCCGTTTCATCAAACCACAGTTCCCTGCGCCAGTTTGCCATGGGCACGACAGTCAATTTCGCCTGCGTGCCATCGGCAAGCCAGCCCTCGCCGTTAAACAACCGGGCCAGCTCGCCGACCGTCATGCCGTGTCGCACGGGAATGGGGAACATGCCCACGAAAGTCGAGAATGCCGGTTCAAGGATATTGCCTTCCACATCCTTGCCGTTTATTGGGTTGGGCCGGTCAAGCACGACAAATTCGATGCCGTGCTCAGCCGCGGCTTCCATAGCCAGCGCCATGGTGTAAATGTAGGTATAGTACCGCGCACCGATATCCTGAATATCAAAAACCAGGACATCAATCTTTTGCAGCATTTCTGCGGTTGGTTTGCGGGTATGTCCATACAGGCTATATACAGGTATGTCGCGCAGCGGGTCATGTGCTGAATCCAGCTTCTCGCCATCTTCAGCCTTGCCGCGGATACCATGTTCAGGCCCGAACAACGCCACAATTTCAACATCTCGAAATGCATCGAAGACGTCAACGATGTGCACACCGGCTGCATTATAAGCTGTGTGATTTGTGATGATACCAATACGCTTGCCGGCAAAGAGTGACCGATAGTGATCGACACGGTCAAGGCCGCTTTGTACGGAAGTGGATTGGCAGGACAGGCAAGTCAACAGCAGGCTGGGCAGGACAAGGTGACGCAGCCATGTTAGGCGTTTCAGTAGCAGAATCTCCGTTTTCAGTTCGGCATAGTCGTTTCTGGAGTCATTAATTTAAGCAATCTACAGGCGCGGCGCAAGAGTTAACACGACAAAATTAATCCGGTCTTGCACTCCGTCCTTGCAACCCCGGAGTGAAACACTTTAGTGTTTCAGCTTTTTGGGTGTGGTTGTCGGGAGCACAAGAGCAAAAAAAGGCGCAATACTGAAGTATTGCACTCCGTGATGCAGCCCCGGAGTGAAACACTTTAGTGTTTCAGCTTTTTGGGTGTGGTTGTCGGGAGCACAAGAGCAAAAAAAGCGCAATACTGAAGTATTGCACTCCGTGAT
>CAZVSL010000030.1:7917-22949 GCA_964629935.1 uncultured Calditrichaceae bacterium
TGTCGGGAGCACAAGAGCAAAAAAAGCGCAATACTGAAGTATTGCACTCCGTGATGCAGCCCCGGAGTGAAACACTTCAGTGTTTCAGTGTATTCGGAGGTGTCGGTGGGAGCACAAGAGCAAAAAAGGCGCAATACTGAAGTATTGCACTCCGTGATGGAGAGCTGTAGTATAAAGAATATCAACCAGCGGAAAGCGCGCCGGCGTTGGGCGTTGATGCCGAAGTGACGGTCCTGGCGAATCTTGCGTAGATATGCTCGAGCGTTTTCTCGATCACACACCAGTCATATTTTTGTTCGATCAACTGGCGCGCCCGGGCGCCCATTCGTCGGGCCAGGACCGGGTGTTTTAGCAAGTATACCGTTTTCTCGGCAAATTCCCCGGGGGTGTCGGCGATCAAGAAATGCTGGCCCCCCCTGGCATCGATGCCCTCGGCGCCGACGGAGGTCGTAACCACCGGCTTGCCTTGCGCCATCGCGTTCAGAACTTTGATTTTGGTGCCGCTGCCAGCTCGCAACGGCGCAATGAATACAGAGGCCCTGGCAACATAAGGCCGGACGTCGTCTACATAGCCGGTGTAATTAATATTGTACGCATGCCGGGAGGCGCGTCTTATTCGGGCAGGAGGTGCGGCGCCGACAAAGTTTACGCAGGCCTCGGGCAATTGCCTGAGGATATGGGGCCAGATATCGCGCATGAAGTAGAGCACGCCATCGCGATTGTAGGGGCTCGCCATGCCGCCCGTCCAGACCAGCATGTTTGGATTGACAGGCTCGCAGCCATTGAGATGAAAGAATTGGGCATCCGTTCCGTTTGGCGCCACGGCAAAGTTGCGGCTGCCACACATGCGCTGCAGGACCTGCTTATCATATTCGGAAACCGCAATACAAGTCTCAAACTGCGGGCAGGTTTCGCGCTCGAAACGTTTTAGTTTGTGGTGTTGATGGATCAGGAACAACTTCATGAGTGGATTACGTTCGGATTCGCTCAAGCGCAAAAGTCGTAATGATTCCACGTTGTGATTGACGAGAACCGCGGGCAAATCGCCGAGGTCTCGTGCATAAAGCCCAAGGTGCAGCATGTCCAGGTGGACGACATCGAAGCGATAGGCCTGGAGCAGCTCGCGTAAACGGGCAGCGGCGGCGGGATCATAATATTTCTCCGCAACCAGGGGCAGCGGGGACAGCAGGTTGCGCACGGCCAAAATGGCCTGCCGCCAGCCGCCATAGCGCAGCGGAAACAGGTCCACGGTTTCACACAACTCATATAGGCGATGCTTGTTATCGAAACCAGCTTGGGTTTGGCTGAAACCAACAAAGTGCACGGCATGGCGCCTGGACAGGGCTCGCAACGTATGATAGGTTCTGATATGGTGCCCATGGTCAACGGGAAATGGGTTTTCCGTGGAAACGAACAAAATTCTCATGTGTCAAGTCTACTGTTTAGCCTTATTTGCTTATGTTAAAGAGGGACTGCGCCGAAGCCTGAACCTCGAACCAGACTCAAATTAATTGGGCTGAGTCTTATAAACAGCACGGTGCAAACGATTGTAGGCCCGAACCCCAATCGCGGAACGCACGATACTCTTTGAGCGCTGCAGAATCCGGAAACGGCGTACTGTGCCGGGCTCTGAGCGGCAGAGACGTTCAAATGTATCTTGATCGGTGTGTTGCCGGATCATGACGCGTGGCAGCGACAGAAGCTGCGACGATGGCGTGGCATAACCCGAATCGGAAGTGCCGCACGCAATATATCCTGCAGCCTCTGCCTGGCGTAGAACGCCCCTTGTATAGGAACCGTGGGGAAAGCTGATGAATCGGATCGCCCGTCCCAGACCATCCTCGAGGGCCCTTCTGGATTCTTGCAGCTCATAGTCAACTTTCGCGGCCGAAAGCAGCTCCAGCGGCTGGTGCGTGTGTGTATGTGACGCGATTTCCATGCCCGTTTTTTGCATCTCCTGCAACTGTTGCCAGGTCATGTAATCTGTTGCGCCAATTTCACCTGAAATGACAAAGAACGTCGCTCTGAAATTAAACGTCTTCAGAATGGGCCACGCAAATTCGTAGTTGTCTTGCCAACCATCATCAAACGTGACCACGACAGGACGCTTCGCCGGACCGAGACCACCCACAGACAGAGCGCCGGGGAGGTCGGCAAAACCGATGGTTTGATAGCCATGCTTATAAAGATAGCCGAGCTGGGCCTTGAATTGTCCGGTTGAAATCGTGAAAGGTGAATTCCAGGCTTGCGTGCTGCCCCGGTTTTCGGGCAAGACCTTGTGATAAGCAAGTATCGGGATAGCGGGTTCTGCTTTGCTATATTTCATGGTGACCGATGATTTGGATTCAGAATAGCTTCATATTGCGCCAGGTACTTATCGGCCATGGCCTGTGACGAAAAGCGTTCTTTGACCTGCTGTTGCGCCGTGCAGCCGAGCTCATGTGCGCGTTCCGGGTCATCCAACAACGTCCGAATCGCAACTGCAAGGCCGGTTACGTCCCGGGGGCGCACAACAAAGCCGGAGCTGCCGTGGTGAACGACTTTGGGGATGTCTCCGACAGAGGTGGCTACGATCGCTCTGCCTGCCGCCATGGCCTCGAGAATGACCATTGGCAGCCCTTCAGAGACGGAGGCCAGAACGAAAACGTCGAACAACGCCATCAGATCAGGCACATCGTCGCGAACGCCCGCAAACACGATCTTTGTTTCGAGGCCGCGCTCACGTACCAGCTTTTCCAGGCCGTAGCGCATGGGGCCGTCCCCGACAATAACCAGGCGTGCATCGGGTCGCTCCTGTTTTATGATCGCCATACTTTCGATCAAATAGTCGATGCCTTTTTCAGGCACCAGCCTGCCAACGGTACCGATGATCTCGTGATTATCGGAAAGACCGAGCTTTTTTCTCAGCCCCGCGGTATCACTGTGAGCAAAGCGTTGGACCTCTATTCCGTTGGGAATGACTTCACAGGCCATGCCCGGCAGGGCCTGCAGGACTTCCTGCCGAACCGCATCGGATACAGCAGATATTCTGACCATTCTTCGCAGGAGAAGTTTGTCCAGCGCCGTGTAGAGACGTGCCCGTCGACTATAGGTCACTTCCGTCCAGGGATGGCAGGTGGCGAGACATCGATACCTAGTCAAAAAGCTGCTGGCTACAGCATAGAAGTTGGCTTTGTAACCGTGAGCATGGACCAGCTCGATACCGTTTGCTTTCAGAAACCTGCGAATTGAAAGCGCGGTCTTCAAGTCAAATGGCCCCTGACATTCGAACAGCTCCGTCTTCAGTCCCTGCTCCGCAGCATAGGTTGCCAGCTCTTTGCTGGCAGGGTTGCGGTTGCCAATGACGCCTATAACCGGCTCGATACCCCGATTTGCCAGGCCGGCAGCTAACTCCAGGATCATGCGTTCAGCGCCAAACACGCCGGTGCTGCTACGAAGAAGTAAAATTTGCATGCGAGCTTGAGTTGGTGAAGTGGGTCTTGCTGCCATACGAGAAAATCACGAGGATTTAGCCTGGTTAAACTCGACGGATTGCCCAACAGCTTCGGATTCAAGAAAGCCGTGCTCTGAAGGCCTGCGCCGCAGCCAACGCGGCGCAAATCTGAGCAATCCCCAAAGAAATCCACTGCCATAAGAGAAGTGCAAAATGATGAAAGAGCGCAGGATCTTCGCAGCCGGGGCGCCGGAATTGTTGCGACGTGCACGTATGGCGGCCAGCGAGGCTGCTGACAGATAGACCACACTCAGGCCGGCGAAAAGGGCGGCGAACAATGGCATGAAGAGTCCGAGCACGAGCGTTGCCATCAAAGTGGTCACGAAGCAGGCCGGCGCAAAGTGGCGGGGCTGCATCAGCCAGAAGTGCTTTTGTAATACCCGTACTTTCCAAAAGCCGTAACCAAAGTATTGGCGCCAGAGTTTGCCGAAGCCGGCGCGGGGATAGTACCACGACCGTATCTTAGGCGTCAGCAGAATCTTATTGCCGCCTTTTCGCAATCGGAAGTTGAACTCATCGTCCTGGCAACGCACCATGTCTTCGTCGAACAGACCGTATTTTGTAAAAACCTCGCGCTTGAAAGCCGGGAACGCGAGGGTATCTACAAAGCATTCCTGGTTGTCAGAGGTGCGAAAACGGGAGTTGCCCACACCAAAAGGAGAAGACATGGCCGCGGCGATGGCTTTGCCGGTCTCTGTTTCATTCACGCTGATGATGGGACCGCCTATGCATAAAATCTCACGATTTGCCAGCACCTGCACGCAGTTGGCGACATAATCGCGGGCAGGTCTGGCATGGCCATCCATGCGCAGAATATACCGCCCGCGCGCCGCACCAATGCCAAGATTGAGCGCACACGGTACGATGCGCCGCGGATTGTCCAGCAGCCGCAAGTTGGGGTGTGAGCGGGCATAGCTTTGCACGATCTCGCGGGTGCTGTCATCCGACATGCCGTCGACGACCAAAATCTCCATGTCTGCCTGGTCGTATGTCTGCTCCAGGAGTGCGCGCAAGCAGGTATCGATATAATCTTCTTCGTTCCGTATCGGACAGATTACGCTGACTGTGGGCTCAGCATGGCTGGCGGGCGGCTTATCTCTGTCCGATTTCCAGTTCTGTGGCTGCATAGCGTCCCAATAGTGTGTGTTCTTTTGCAAAGCGTTTCAGATGATAGCGGGCCAGATAAGCATGTTTATCAAATCTGTTGCGCAGCCGGCTTGCCGCCGGTTCTTCACCATTGCAATAGACCTCATAGCCAAACATTTGCAGGGTTGCGCCAACCGTGAACTCGACAAGGGCGCGTTCGCGGTCGCTCAAGGTCTTCTTCCACCTTTGCACCATCTCGGGCGAGATTCCCGTCTTTCCCTTGTCGAAAGCGCTGTTGCTCTTGCCAAGCGAGCCGATCTCGCTGGTTTGCACAGCCTGCGGCTGGATCCTGATGTCGGCAAAGTGGTTCAACTGTGCGATTGTGGCTTCGGTGTTTAGAACCAGGTCTTCATATTTGATTTCAAGAAATCGCTCTTGCAAGCTCTTCTTATGACGATGACCAGCCAGTACGGCCCGCTCCCAGTTTATGGCGGCGTAAAACAGTTGTCGCAGCGCATTGCTACTTTTGGTGCCGCTCCAGCCAAGTTTGCGCCTGGAAATGGCTACGTCGCGTCCGTCGCGCACAATGTGGATGAACTTTGCGTGCGGAAAAGCGCGGACCAGGAGGGGGATGTGCATGACATTTCCGGGCGTTTGTTCAACCCAGCGTGATTTGCCCTGCTGGCTGGCCACCCGGTTCATGAAGAAAGCGAGAAATTCCGGGTATGAGCTGCGGTGGTTTTCAGCCTCGCGCCGAAAGACGCGTTCGTCGAGGCCGGAGCGGTAGAACTGCTTCGAATGCGTCCAGTCTCTAATGAACCTGCGGTACGCTTGCTCATTGCGCAATGAGCCATATCTCATCGGGCAGCTATCGATAAGACGCGTCTCGGCCTGATAGATAGGAAACTCGCCCGAAGTCAGCAGCAGAGAATAAAGCAATGTCGTGCCGGAGCGGGAAGACCCGACGATGAAAATGGGAGTCATGATTGGCTTATTGTTACCACAGGTTGGTGAAGCGTTTTGTCACTGTTTGAGGCAGATAAGAGGCGGATTACCCTATACCGTACACATTCATGTCACGATCGCGACATCAACTTGATCCACAAGCAATTTAGGATTCAGCCCCAGATTGTGCAGCGTGTCTCTGATTTCGGCGGTGTAATTCGGATTCATGATGATGACCACATCCGGCTGATAGGCGACCAATTCCCCGGGACTGACTATGCGTTGTCCCGTACCAGCCACGTAGCGTCCCAGTTTATTGGGATTGATGTCCACGATGTACTCAATATGATTCTTGCCCTGCAGCCCGTTTAGAAAGGTCACGCCTTTGGAGCCTGCGCCCCAGACCACCACTTTTTGGTTGGCAGCATTAAACTCGTCAAAACAGGAACGCCACTGATTGAGTTTATGCAGATAGCGCCATTTGAACTCTGCTATATTGCCAAATTCGTGACTGACCTGACTAGGATAGGAGGGAAGCACTGAGGATGCTCTGTCAGGCTCGCTAGAGACTGCAATCGGT
Organism: uncultured Calditrichaceae bacterium; assembly: GCA_964629935.1. Taxonomy (GTDB): domain Bacteria; phylum Zhuqueibacterota; class Zhuqueibacteria; order Oceanimicrobiales; family Oceanimicrobiaceae; genus CAZVSL01. The sequence continues at coordinate 14,022 of CAZVSL010000030.1, forward strand.
CTCGCCTTGATGCCAACGAATTGGCCGCCAAATGTTTCTGCGATGTGCAGCACTTCAAATGAGCATTGCTTGAATAAATTCGCCAGGGATTCTGCCTGGAAGTAGAGACAGTGCTCGTAGATGATATCCCAGATCGCTAAATCACGTAATGTAAACAAAACGTTCGGGACCTCAAAGTAAACAACGGCATCACTGCGGTTGCCGAGTGTGCGGCGGATCGACCTGAGAAACGAAGACGGCGTTTCGATGTGCTCCAGCACGTGGCGGCAGACAACGAAATCCGCGCTCTGGTCGGCGTACTTTTCACCATAGTAGTCCTTGACAAAGGTGATGCGCTCATGGGCGCCGTCAGCGACGCGTTCGGCTTCAAAACTTGGGTCAAAGCCCACGCCATTGTTGGCTCCAAGCTCGCAGAGTGAGGCCAGGAAGTCGCCCTTGCCACAGCCAATCTCAACGATCGTCTTATTCCGCAGGTCATATTTTTGCACCAGTTGCTGCGCTAATTCGTCCGCGTATGCTTGAAAGCGCGGCGAATAATGCAAAGAGTTTTCATAGGCCTGGGTATAGTGCAGCAGGCCCGAATCGAACGCACTGTTAAAAATCAGACCACAGCAACTACATGCCCTCAAACGGATGTCGCCGCGGGCGCAGGAGAGTGCAGACTTCCTGTCCGGCCACAATACGTTACAGAATACCGGCATCTCTTCAATTTCAAAAAATGCTTCGGTTTGCGTATGACTGCATGCCGGGCAGGTGGTGCGCAACCTGGCTTTCTTGTTCATAGCGTTGTCCTCTCCTAAACTGGCCTTGTCGTGGCTTTTACGCCCATTTCGGCCATCATGCTTTGTATTTCGGCTTCATATATGGGATTCATTACAATGACGTCGTGCGGGCGAAATTCCTTGAGATACTCCGGCGACCGGATTTGCAGGCCGACGCCCGGAATATACTTGCCGTGCCGGTGGGGATTGATATCGACTATGGTTTCTACGGCGTCTTCCAATCCAAGCGTCGTTAAGAAAGCGACGCATTTTGAGCCTGAGCCCCAGATTGCCAGGCGCCTGTCGCTCTTCTTGCTGTTGATGATAAAATCGCGCCACGCCTCCAGTTTGAAGTGGTGGTTTGCGGCAAAATGGCGCACATCCTCGCGCAATTGTAGCAGATCATCTTCCAGCTCGAAGTGCCGGGCATTGGCTTTGTTCGCGGCTTTGGCATCGATGACCAGATATTGATCGCCATACTCCCGTTGTAAATCCACCAGCTCAAAATCGCACCTGCGAAATAGCCGCGCCAGCGACCCGGCGCTGAAGTAGGAGCAATGTTCATAATAGATGTCCCAGAAAGCCAGCTCCTTCAGAATGCGACTGACATCGGGAAGCTCGAAGGAAACGACAGGGTCCTGCCCGGCCCTGATGGATCTGCGCACCGTGGAAACAAAGTCCGCGGTTGGACCGATGTGCTCCAGCGTGTGGCGGCAGCAGATAAAGTCCGCCTCATAGACCGCATGCTCTTCTGAGTAAAAATCCTGCACAAAGGTAACGCGGTCGGAAGAAGCACTTTCCACACGCCCGGGCACACAACTTGGATCGATGCCGATACCGGTGTTGCTGCCGAGTTCACAAAGAAGTAGCAGAAAGTCACCCTTGCTGCAACCGATCTCAACTATCGTCTTATCGCGAAGACCATAACGTTCGATATAGCGTCGTGCCAGCTTTTTCGCGAATGTATTGAATGTACCGGAAAAGCTCTGCTGATCCTCGTAGCCCGGAGAGTAGTCATGCACGGCTGGATCGAATATGACGTTAGAAATGAAACCGCAAGCCTCGCAAAAGCCAAGCGCGATGTCCCGACGTGCGAATTTGCGCGCCTGTTCAGCGCTCGGGGTCAACAAACAGCTATGCACCGGCACGTTTTTGACAGAATAGAACACTGTCATCTCGTGATGGTTGCAAGCAGGACAATGATGGGAAGTCGTTTGCATGAATCCTCTTTTGATATGGGTAAGCTGTGAATTCGGCGCACTCAGGCAACAATCTCAGGCCGCGGAATCGGTACAATGAACCGGCCGCCCAATTTGCGATAGGCTTCTTGCTGTCGGATGATCTCTTCGGCAAAATTCCATGCCAATATGAGCACGTAATCCGGGCGTTCTTGCAGTAGTTTATCCGGTGCGAAAATCGCCAGACGATTGCCGCTCATAAAACGTCCGTGCTTGAATTTGTTCATGTCCACGATATAATCGATGAGTGAGCGACTGATGCCGCAATAGGCCAGGAGCGTGGTTGCTTTCGCTGCTGCGCCATAGGCTGCCAGACGTTTGCCGTCGCGCTTGAGGTCCCACAGAAGCGTCAACAAAGACTCCCGCACCTGGCGGATTCGGTCTGCAAAATCGAGAAAATAGTCGATGCGGTGCACTTTGCGCTCCTGCTCTTCGGCAAGGAGCTGGTGCACACTAGCGTGCACCTGTTCATGCGGTTCGATAAAAAGTCGCAACGAACCGCCATGAATGGCGACGCGTTTGGCATCATTGAGATAAAGATCATGGCGCCGGAACAATTTGTCAAGCGCGGTGACCGAAAAATAACAGAGATGCTGATGATAGATTGTGTCAAATTCACAGTGGTCGACAAGGTCTACCACATACGGGACCTCTATGACTGCCAGGCCATGATATTTCAGAATGGTGCGGATACCGGTAACGAAGCCATTCAAGTCCGGCACATGAGCCAGCACGTTGTTGGCAAGAAAGACATCGGCAGCTTTGCCCACATCCCGAAGCTTCTGCGCGAGATCGCTGGTGAAGAAGTTGACGATGGTCGGGACGCCTGCATTTTGCGCGGCCTCGGCTGGCGCTTGCGCCGGATCGATACCCTGCACGGGTATGTTGTGCTCCATGAAGTTCTTGAGCATATAGCCATCATTGCTGGCAGCTTCAATGACCAGGCTATTCTCATTCAACGAACGTGATGCCATAATTTCCATAGCGCTCTGCCTGAAATGGTTGAGCAAATATGGCGAAATGGACGAAAAATAGGGATATTGCGAATAAAACAGGATCTCAGGTTTGACAGTTTCCCGAATCTGAGTCAGAGCACAGTTTTCGCAAAAGACCAGGGTGAGTGGCGCGCGGTAGTGGTCGTCGTTCAACTGCTGCGCAGTTAACAGGCGGTCTGCGAGTGGGGTTTCACCAAACTCGAGTACGGTTTTGAGTTTGGCGGAGCCGCAGGCGCGGCAAGTGGTTTCGTTCTTGTATATCATTTGTTTCCTTAGCGCTGAGATTCATACATGGATGTGCCTTTTTAGTACGGGTAAAGGCAGCTTCAGGCCGATCCGTTAAGCCCCGACAGGAGGGGCCGTTTGCAGACGGAGTTTGTCATCGATTCTGCCCTCTGCAATGGATTGCCGAATGTGGTCGACTCTGCGATATTTGGGACCTTCGAATTCATCCAGTTTCAGGCCATAGCGTTTGTAAGCGTGATAAAGCTGCTGAGCTGCTTTGCGTACTGTCCATTGTGGCTTGAAATCAGGTAAGACATTTCGGATTTTATCGCAATCGACGCGGTAGTTGCGCTTGTCCGGCCCGGCGGATTCGGCGAAACTGAGTTCGCATCCCGGCACGACTTTTTTCACGATTTCAGCAATCTCGCGAATCTGGTAATTCTCTGCCGTGATCCCGACATTGAACGCCTGATTGTGCACTTTCCCACGCGGCGCATGCAAAATAGCCACAAAAGCGCGCGAAATGTCCTCTATGTGTACCACCGGTCGCCAGGGCGTGCCGTCGCTCTTGAGCCTGACTGCGCCCGTGGTAAATGCCCACGCAACCAAATTATTCAACACCAGATCGAACCGGATCCTGGGCGAATATCCGTATGCCGTGGCATTGCGCAAAAATGTGGGAGTGAAGTCATCATCAGCCAGGCCTGCCAGGTCTTTTTCCACCATGACTTTTGAATGGCCGTATGGCGTCACCGGGTTGAAAGTCGCTGCTTCCGTGATGAAATCATCCCCGGAGGCGCCATAAGTGCTGCAAGAAGATGAGAACAGAAACCGTGAGACGCCGGCGGCTTTCGCCAGCTTCGCCAGCTTCACAGAAGCGTGATAATTGATGTCGTAAGTCAAATCGGCGTTCAGATCGCCGAGTGGATCGTTGGACAGGCCGGCGAGATGCAACACCGCATCGAAGCCTTCCAGCTCGTAGGGCTCGACATCCCGAATATCCTTTCGGATTGTGGGCACATCGACGATACCGTCACCGTATGTGCACCGCTCGTAAAGATCGCTGTCAAGACCGACAACTTCGTGGCCATGCTCCAGCAACATCGGCGTCAATACGGTTCCGATGTATCCCAAATGGCCGGTAACCAGTATTTTCATGCGTTTCACTCCCAGGTTTTCCACGGCGGATTGCCGCTTTGCCACATCTGTTCAAGGATGACTTTTTCGCGCAATGTATCCATACACTGCCAAAAAGATGTATGTTTGTATGCCATGAGCTGTCCTTCACGGGCCAGCTTTTGCAGCGGCTCATGCTCCCACATGGTCTGGTCGCCGTCGATGTAATCGAAGATGGCGGGTTCGAGCACAAAAAATGCGCCGTTTATCCAACCCTCGCTGGTCTGGGGTTTCTCATTAAATTGTGCTACCCGGTCGCCGTCGAATTCCAGATGGCCGTATCTTGCCGGCGGTCGTACCGCAGTCATGGTTGCCAGCTTGCCATGTGACCTGTGAAAATGCAACAGCTCGCGCAGATTGACGTCGGAAACGCCGTCGCCCCAAGTCAACATGAACGTACCCTCGCCGAGGTAGGGTTGCAGACGTTTGATTCGGCCGCCGGTCAGGGTTGCCTGTCCTGTATCGATCAGATCGACCGTCCAGTCATGCGGGTGACCATTGTGCGTGGTAATGTCCCCTGTGCTTAATTTCACGGTCAGGTCGGAGTTCAGGGAACAAAAATCCGTCATATAACGCTTGATCACTTCCCCTTTGTAACCGAGCGCGATGACAAACTCTTTGAAGCCATGATGAGCGTACAACATCATGATGTGCCACAGTATGGGCTGCCCTCCGATTTCGACCATCGGTTTTGGCTTAACTTCGGTTTCCTCCGCCAGCCTGGAGCCGTAACCTCCTGCTAAAATCGCTACCTTCAATTGTGTTCTCCCCGAGTTGTTTGATTCTGCTTATAGAAGCTGTGCTTGACAACTTCCATTCGTTATGAAGACTTTGTGGCCCTTGCGTGAGCTTCGAGACCTGGTGGTTGCAGAAATATTCAGGCGACGTGGATTGAGTCAAAAGTTGGTGGGAGGTCCGGTCGCCAGAACAGACCTCCCACATCGCGAGGAATGGCAGGCAGAGAATCTGCCTGTTTGCGATAAATTCTGAAAAGCTATTGCAATAAGATCATTTTCCTGGTCACGCTGGTTCTCAACTTTCCCTGACTAACCACGTCCAGACGGTAGAAGTAGACGCCGGACGGCAAGGGATCGCCTCTGCCGTCGACAGCGGTCCATTCCAGTTCATGTTTACCGGTTCGCAATGTCTCATCAATCAGTGTTTCCACTAACTGCCCGAGGGCACTGACGAGCTTCTGGCCGCGCTTGTTGGCGCCATTCCAGGTGACTGAGTGACTGCCGGCGCTGAGGTTATCATCGACAAGGGTTGCGACTGCACGACCGGTAACGTCAAATATCTGCAGCGTCACGCGGGCCGGCTCGGCTATTTCAAAATTGATACGGGTTTCCGGATTAAAGGGGTTCGGATAGTTTTGATGCAGGGAAAAAGATTCAGGCTTAATTACGGAATCTTTTTTTTTAACGTCGGTGCTGATGCTACCGAACTCAAAAGCGCCCAGGTCAGGGGCGGAACCGGCGTAAGGCAATCCTACATCGACGCCGCTGTCTATGGCGGGTGAGGTAGATTTCAGTCCAAAATCATAGTCGGAGAATCCAGGTTTGACGAATTCCGGATCATCGATGATTGGGTTGCCGTCAGAGACCGATTCCAGCTCAGCGTCCGGAAAGTACAGGTTGTTGGTTATGTCGAGATTGGGGTTCTCCGGCATTTGCAGCTCGATGTGATTGCCGCGCTCTGAGTAAATGATGTTGTTCTTGATCTCGATGTCGGTTTCGACGCGCCGTAACTGGATACCTTTGGGGTTGTCGCCCATCAGGGCATAAATGGTATTGTTAAAGACTTTGATGTCGAACACGTTGTTCTTGATCATGATGCCGACATTGCAATCAAAGATCAAGTTGTTGCGAATGACTGCACCGTGCAAGGTAGCGCCATTGCCGCCGTAACCCACAATGATGGCCGCACGTTCATGCACACCGTAGATAACATTGTTTTCGATGATGTAGTTGTGCGCCACGCGGTCTACGCCTTTGCCTTTGTTCTCGTCATAGATATGCAGCCCATAGCCTTTCATGCCGTTGTTGCCGTAGCTGGTCACAGTGTTGCCGCGCAAGACCACGTTGTCAGCAGCGTGGATGTAGATAGCGTGATGCGTGCTGCGCTCGTTGGCAATTTCGAAATAGTTGTTCTCGATCAAAATATCCTGTACATCAGCGTCCACGATAAGTGCGCCATAGGCATAACCGGAGCCGATAAAGCTGCAACCGCGAATTTCAGCGCCGTTGGTTACGAATTTCACGTTGGCGCCATCTCTGAAGTGCAGATTGACCAATCTCCAGTAATCGGTTTCAATATCTATCTCACCATGCAGAACAGGCTGCGTTCCCGGGGCGCCCATGACCGTAATTGGCTTTCCCGGTTCGCCGTGCGTCTGGTCGCTCTTGATCCAAACGTTTTCGCTCCCTGGCCAGGATTTATCCGCTACAATGAGTGTATCCCCGGGCTTCGCCGATCGCATGGCGCTTTCCAGGTCCTGACTGACCACACGCGTATCCGCATACACGGTGGTGTGAAAAATTGATGCCAGAAGAGACAGAGCGAGTACTTTGGCTATTCGTTTCAACATATAGACTCCTTTCGGTTAATCGAGCAAATGCAGGCGTGTTGTATCTAACCTGCCTATCGTGCTTGCCGCCTCAAGCAATGAGCATGCCAGGTTTGCCGCCTGGTGCCATGGCTGGCTAACCGAGAGGTGCTAACTCTAACTTTTTCAATCCAATGAAGTTATAACATATCGCCATATATAAAGAGCGATAGTGCAGCGTTGTTGGCACAGTTGGCAATTACAAAATGGAAAAAGTTACTTACGTTCTCGTATTAATTACGCAAGCCAAATTCTTAAGAAATCTTAAGTTATGGCTCCATGGCAACGGAGACTTCGCCAGGGTTTGTACGTTGCTTTGCAGCAAGCCGCGGCAAACGCAGTTCCTGCCACAGCACGTCGCGCTTCCAGAAAGCGTATCGGGTCAGAATGGCCATCAGATGCGCTTTGCACCTCAAACTAACCGGGGCCCGTAACCCGGCTTTCACCAGCTCGGTTATCTTGCGCGACCACGGCCGCACGCGACGGTGCGCCAGCGCCGGATCATACCAGGCGCTTAAGTCCGCAGTCTTGCGATTCCCGGCATGGTCGTGATGCGCCCGAGTCGACGCCTTTGCATGGTCGCGCCTGAAGAACAGGAACTCGGGTACTTCATATACATGACCGTGCAAGCTAATCTCCAGGATAAGATTCTTATCGGAGGAAATGTATGATCCGATTTTTGGCGTCTGTCGCAAAATTGTGCTGCGAATGACGCCAAAGATGGGCGTGCACTCGCGCAAGCCGTAAAGAAGCTGCCTGAATCGTTGTGCGGGCTTGGCGATGTTTGAATTGCCCAAATCCCGAAAGTCGCCGATCACCTCACCGCTTTGGTCGATGATCCTGGCTTTCGGGTAGCAAAGCATCACGCGTGGGTCCTGCTCCAGTACAGCGACGCATTTCTCCAAAAGGGTGGGGGCACAGACATCATCTGCCGCCGCCCATTTAAAATAGACACCGCGCGAATGTGCAAATGTAAGATTATAGTTCCGGGCCGCTCCGAGGTTCTCATGGTTGCGGAAATAGCGGATTCGGGAATCCTTTGCTGCATATAAGCGGCAGATATTTGCGGTATCGTCCGTTGAAGCGTTGTCAGCTATGATGAGCTCGAAATCACGATACGTCTGCGCCAGGATGGATTCGATGGCATATCGCAGATACGGCTCGCCGTTATATACGGGCATACCAATGCTTACACGAGGCGATGGCTTCATTTGTCCCAGATTATTGCTTGATGGAGAGTAGTTGGTGCGCCTGTTACACCTTTGTGCGCGTTAAACTGTGCGGATGCTGAGCAGGCTCAGAACAAGTAAACGTCGTGGTTTTTTCCGGGGGCGTCGACAGTCGTACGTGGTTACTGAAGTCAAAACGGAGCAAGAATAACGAACCACAAGACGAGAGCCAGGCAATGATGACATTCAGAATATTGAAGTGGTAGTTCACGCCAAACGACATGACGCCATATTCGAACATGAGCCAGAGAAAAAGGCTGACGCTGCCGGGCATCACAGAGTTACGCAATCCGCTTTTTTGTCTGGCTGCCAGGGCTAGCGCTGCGAGCAACCCCAACGGCAGCGCTATGAGACCATAATACCAGATGCGGTAGGCTGCCTGTTCTTGAATTTCAACTTCTGCAAACAAGCTAAAAACCGACATGCCGAGGTCGTAAGCGATGACCGAGGCGGTTTCATGACTGTTAACATAGATTTTCTGATACTGGCCATCATAGGTTGCAACGATGCGATGTGGCGCCCCGGGCACGATAATGTCGTCGCTATACAGCGCCGGGTGATGGCCGTTCTGACCGCTAATGCCATTGCGCAGCCGGAACACAAGCTTCGGGCCCTCCTGGCCGATCGTCAGGTTAGCAACCATGACATTGCGTGAGAGCGAAAAGATGCGCGCCGGGCCGGTTTGCAGCGTGTCAATAG
>CAZVSL010000031.1:0-22793 GCA_964629935.1 uncultured Calditrichaceae bacterium
AGACGGTGGTAGCAAAGAATGATGTGCAGCTACCCACACAAAACGACATAGAGCCTGTAGTTATGTGTGCGTGTCAAAAAAGTGTGGGAATAATTACATCTATTGCGCTCACAGCTCAATGGTTTTGATCTCAACTATAGAAAAGGACAACATAATTTCCTTGAAAATCGAGTCTGGTTTTCTTATTTCTATCAGGAAAACAATAATCGATTAGGGTTGGTCATGTCTACAGAACAAATTATACAACTTGCCGAAAGCTTGCCGCCATTAGAGCGACTCAAAGTAATCGATGCACTCAGCGCATCACTCAAACACGAGCTCAGTAAAGAGACATCCAAAAGCGCTGCCAAACGAAAAAAGCCATTCAAAGTACGAGCCGTCCATCTCGGTAACGTTGAGGTCGACCGCGACGAAATCTATGCCGAAAGAGGCTTATAGTGTTCGCAATAGACACGAATATCCTGGTTTACGCACACGACCTTGACTCACCATTCAACAAGTCAGCAATCGAATTTCTTGAGAATATTCTCAATCTTGATATTCCAACGGCAGGAATTCCTACCCAGGTTTTTGCCGAATTCCTGAATCTCATCACCAGGCATACGCTTAAACGCCATTTGACCATGATGGAAGCAATCAGCAGAATACAGGACTATATTAATGCCGGGACACCTATCATCCATCAAAAACCAACTCAATTGCTAACCTTCCTTGCTCTGGCTCAATCCACGACCACACGAAAAAAAACCTTCGATCTCTATCTCGCTGCTACCCTGAAAGATAACGATATCGAAGGACTCTACACCGCCAACGTTGATGACTTCAAAGAATTCACCTTTCTGAAAGTCATCAACCCGCTCAAGGACGCTGCCGAATAATGATGAAACTCTTGATTTAACCGTCACATTCAGTTATTTTGCAGGACCTGGTTGAATACATGGGGTAGTTGAAGAAGGGATATAGGCCACATGAAATCGGTTCAGCTTAAATATCAAGGTAACATCTATCTCACCGGATTCATGGGCGCCGGCAAAACCACCATCGGCAAACTGCTAGCAGACGAGCTCGAGTGGGAGTTTCAGGATACAGATGCCGTAGCTGAGCAAGCCACAGGCATGTCTGTCTCCGAAATGTTTCAACGCCACGGTGAAGCATATTTTCGTGAGCAGGAGCAACTTGCGCTGCAACGTGTCGCCAAGAAGCAAAACGATGTGGTGGCCACGGGCGGCGGTATCATCACGTCAGAAACCAACAGGCGCATGCTGAAGGAGAGCGGTCGTTCCGTTTATTTGAAATGGCCAATTGAGGTCTTGCTGCTCAGGATTGGCAATGCGCGCCACCGGCCGCTGGCGGCAAACGTAGATCACGAATCGGCTTTGACGGAACTATTTAACCAGCGGCGCCCGTTTTACGAAGAAGCTGATATCGTTATCAACTGCACGCCGGAATCAACCAAAGAATCCGTCGTCAAAGACATCCTGAACCAACTGTCCTGACAAGCATGAAAAGAATTGTCGTCGCACACGGGCCGAATCTAAACCTGCTTGGAGAACGTGAGCCCGAGATTTACGGTACCTTTACGCTTGCTGACATCAACGGCCAAATTCAAAGGCTCGGCGATGAAATGGGCCTGGAACTGAAATTTTTTCAATCCAACCATGAAGGCAAGATCATCGACTTTTTGCACCAGCAGCGCAAGTGGGCGGACGGCGTGGTCATAAATCCCGGCGCCCTGACGCATTACAGTTATGCGCTGCGCGATGCAATTTCCGGAATCAACCTGCCGGCTGTGGAGGTTCATCTCTCCGACATTCACGAGCGCGAGGCATTCCGTAAGATATCAGTACTCAAAGATGTTTGTACCCGGCAGATCATGGGACTTGGTTACGCAGGTTATCTCAGAGCTATCGAATATCTCGTGGGTCTGGGTGTGATAAATGAACTCGAACAACGGTGTAAGCAGAGCACGGACCGCGACACACTGCTAAAAGAAACGGTCCAACTCCTGAAACAACGAATACCAAAATATACCTGGGTTGGCATTTATCTCCTTGAAAAAGAAGAGCTGGTTTTACATAATTTCCTTGGCAGGCCAACGCCGCATGAGCGTATCCCTGTCGGAAAGGGTATTTGCGGTGCGGCTGTGGCTCAGGAGGAATCCATCATTGTGCCGGATGTAACCGCCGACTCCCGCTATCTGGCTTGCAGCATTGAAACCAAATCTGAGATTGTCGTGCCCATTTTCGCCAGGAACAAAGTTGTGGGAGAAATAGACATCGACAGCGACCTTAAGGATATCTTCCATGATGGTGACCGCTCACTCCTGGAAGCCTGTGCCAGCATTCTCGGACGCCTGTTTCAATAGTCCGTGCTCTCTTTGACCATTTGTGACTGTTGGGCCTCTGCTCATTCGGAACTTATATGTGACTTTCTCTGCCATAATTGCAGTCATCCCATTTTCGGTTTTGTTCAAAATATATTTAAATTTTATAATTTCAAGCACTTAATTTGATAAGTATGCTTGCTGGAACAATAGTTGCAGACAGTACATAAGTTTTAACGAAGTTTGACTTATTGGCACAAACGAAAAATAAGGTAGATAGATCATGTTAGAGAATATTCGCGCAAGCGATATAGAAGAACTTGTAAGTGAAGGGGACCATGAAGATTTGTCGGGCGGCAAAAAAAAGCGCATCGATTTTAATGTACCCCAGGTTCTACCCATATTGCCGCTACGCAATACGGTAGTGTTTCCGCAGCAAATCATTCCGATATCTGTCGGTCGTGAGAAGTCCGTCAAGTTGGTCGAAGAAGCCCTGTCTGAGAGCAAACTCATTGCTCTGGTTGCGCAACGGGATGGCAAAGTGGAGAATCCACAACCGGACGATCTGTTTCGCTGGGCAACCATAGGATCGATCATGAAGGTCTTTAAAATGCCTGACGGCACGCAGAGCGTCATGGTTCAAGGCCTCACACGTTCCCGTATCATCAACTTCACGCAAGTCGAGCCGTTTTTCAAAGGGTTGGTGCAGCCAGAACGTGAGAGCACGGCCGAAGGCGTGGACATTGAAGCGCTGGTAGCTAATGTGCGTTCGCTGTTCGAGAAGATTGTCGGATTGGCGCCATATCTGACTCCTGAGCATGTCATGCTCGTGAGCAACACAGATGCGCCAGGACGGCTGGCAGATTTGATCGTCTGGAATCTCAACATTGCTACTGGTGAAAAGCAGTCGATTCTCGAATTAGTCGACGTTAAAGAACGATTGGAAAAGCTCAACTATCTACTCACCAAAGAGTTGCAGATCCTTGAGCTTGGCAGCAAGATTCAGTCTGAGGTTCAGGGAGAGATCAACAAGACGCAGAGGGAGTATTACCTGCGCGAACAGCTCAAAGCTATCAAAAAGGAGCTGGGTGAAGGAGAAGATGAGCGCACCGTGGAAATGAATGAGCTGCGCGAAAAAATCGCAAAGGCGAAAATGCCGGAAGAAGTTAATAAGGTGGCTTTGAAGGAACTGGACCGTTTGTCGAAGATGCCGCCGGCTGCCGCCGAATATACCGTGGCCCGCACCTATCTCGATTGGTTGATCGAGATGCCATGGCAGGTCAGCACTGAAGATAATCTCGACATCACCGCCGCGAAAGAGGTGCTCGACCATGACCATTATGATTTGGAAAAGATCAAGAAGCGGATCGTAGAATATCTGGCGGTACGCAAGCTGAAAAATGATATGAAGGGGCCTATCCTGTGCTTTGTTGGCCCGCCCGGAGTTGGCAAGACTTCTCTCGGAAAGTCGATTGCCCGAGCTCTGGGTAGGAAATTCATGCGGATTTCCCTCGGTGGGGTGCGGGATGAAGCAGAAATTCGCGGTCATCGCCGCACCTATATCGGCGCCTTGCCGGGTCGTATTGTGCAGGGCATCAAGAAGGTGGGCTCAAACAACCCGGTTTTCATGCTGGATGAGATCGACAAAGTGGGGCAGGATTTCCGTGGCGACCCTTCTTCCGCTCTGCTTGAGGTGCTGGACCCTGAGCAGAACTTCGACTTTTCAGACCACTATCTGGAAGTACCCTTTGACCTTTCCAAGGTCATGTTTATCGCCACAGCCAATCTGGCAGATCCCATCATCCCGGCTCTGAAAGACCGCATGGAGATCATCGAGCTGCCTGGCTATACCGAGCAGGAAAAGCTGGGAATTGCCAAGAAATACCTGATTCCAAAGCAACGGCTCGAGCATGGTCTGAACGAAGATCAGGTCGAGTTTGAAGATGAAGCTATCATGACGATCATTCATTCCTATACAAAGGAGGCCGGCGTTCGGAATCTGGAGCGGGAAATCGCGTCGATATGTCGTGGCGTGGCCCGAGAAATTGTCGAAGGCAAGCTGGACCGCAAAACTGTGGGCAAGGATGATCTCAAAGGCTATCTGGGCGCGATCAAGCATTTTACAGATGTGGCCGAACGTACATCGCGTTCCGGAGTGGCAACCGGCCTGGCCTGGACGCCGGTTGGCGGCGACATTCTGTTTGTGGAAGCAACCCGCATGCCCGGCACCGGACAATTGACTCTGACCGGCTCACTCGGAGATGTCATGAAAGAATCCGCCAAAGCCGCTTTGAGCTATATTCGTTCCAAGTCGAACGAACTCAAGATATCGACTGAGTTTTTCAAGAAGCACGACCTTCACGTCCACGTGCCGGCCGGCGCCATCCCAAAAGATGGCCCTTCCGCGGGCGTCACCCTGTTTGTGGCATTGCTATCGTTGCTAACCAATAGAAAAGTCCGCAATGACATGGCGATGACCGGCGAAATGACGCTGCGCGGTCTGGTGCTGCCGGTGGGCGGCATCAAGGAAAAAGTGCTGGCAGCACATCGCGCGGGTATCAAGAAGGTCTTATTGCCTGAAAAGAATCGCACCGATTATGAGGACATACCCGAATCTATCAGAAATGAGGTTGAGATCGTGTTTGTTTCAAATGTGGACGAAGTCATCAAACTGGCGCTGACAGACAGCAAGTGAAAATGTCTCAGGTGAAAAAGGGTGCATCAACTAAATACACTTTTCCATCGGGCAGTTGGATCTGACCATCTGCTAAAAGACGATTAAGCGTATTAAAAACAGTGCCCTGGATCAACACTAAAGCCCCCTGGTTGCTGGCACAGTGTTTGAATAGAACACTGAGTCTAAAAGTTTGGAGTTTCTTTACAGCGCGCAACCAGGGGTCTTTGATTTATGAAAGAGCTGCTTTACTTTTCCTCCTCCGATCTGATGATTCAAGTCTCGTACAAGAAAGAACTGAATTCCATTCACTATTTTTCCCACCGAGAACTCTCTTTTGGTGAGCGTGTGGTTGTAGAACAATACCTGCTTACCAATATCGCCGTCAAAACAGAGTACTATAAAAAGCACCCTGCCATGCTCAACTACATTGGGGTGAATAGCAAGCTCGTAAAGGAACTGAATCAATTCCATCTGAAAAACACCATGAATACTCTTAAAGACAAGGAGAGAAAGGTTGAGAGCTCTGTCAAGAGCTTGATTTCCGAGTCTCTTTCGTCTTATTATTTTGAGCAGATAGGCAATATGATTTTGGAAATTCGAAGGTTAGTGCGAGAGACAGAAGATATAACTGACCTGCTTAGCGCAGGCAACAAGCTGCGAGAGTTACTGGAGGCTTACAACGAACATTCAGGGAAGAAAGTCACGCTGCTTGAAATTCTGCCAAGTGACTTGCAATCCTATTTCGAAAAACAGTAGGTATCAACGTCTAAAATGATTGGGAGTTGTATAGAAATGAGAAGACTAATAATTGTCCTGAGTTTTGCTTTGTTTGTGGCTGCACAGAGTCCTTTGTTTGCCCAATCCAACGCCAGCAAGATTGGCCTTGGCTTCAACATCGGCGGGCAACGAATATATGGCGACCGCCCGGAAGAGCTCTTCGGTGTAGCAGGGGAGGGAGTGGTCTCCTATCGCATCGCACCGTTTGCGGACATCGCATTGGCGCTTGGCTACGGACAGTTGAAATATAATTTTGTGCCCGGCACGCCTACGTCCACAACCGATATGCTTAATGCAGATTTAAAGGGCAACCTTGAAGTCATTTCAAAAGGTGTGGTCAGGCCTTTTGTGACAATCGGGTTGGGCCTGGTCAACTACACGATTCGTAACTCCGGATTCAAACGCGTCAATGACGCCGTTTTCTTTGGCGGCGGCGGTGTGAAGTTTTTCGTCAATCCACTTATAGATTTATATGCCGGAGCTGATTATCGATTTAGTACCGGCGACACCTTTGACAACGTCGTCAATGAGGGGTCAGCCAAAGATGGTTTTCTCAATATCCGCACCGGAATGACCTACTATTTGGGCGGTGGACGCAGAGAAGAGCCGCAATACATCGCTGAAGAAAGAGCGCCTTTCGTTGAGCTGCAAGAAGATCCTTATGCGTATCAGGACGATTATCAACAGGATCCCGGCTATTCGGCCCAGCCAAAGTCTGAAGCTGGCCAAAAGAGCATGGAGGAATACGTAAAGCTGAAGTCGCGCATGGACCAACTCGTGGGCAACCTTGATTCTAATGAAGCAGAAATCTCACAGTTGCAGCAGGAGCTCAACAATCGCAAACGCAAACTCTCGACGATGAAGCAAAAGGCCTCGACTCAGCCCCCAAAGCAAATCCGCACCAGTTCATCGATGTCCGGGTTTGCAGACATTTATCAGGAAGGCCTGACGAATTTCTATAACAAGAACTATTCTGAGGCTGTCTCTCTGTTCCGCTTGCTACTGCAGCAGTATTCTGATCACAGCCTTGCCGGCAGTTGCCAGTTTTGGATAGGTCAAAGCCTGTACGCCATGCAGCGATATGAAGAGGCTGCGGATGCATTTTACAAAGTGTTGAGTTTCGAACGCTCGTTGAAAAAAGATGATGCCCTGTTTCATCTCGGCAAAACCTATCTTAAGCTTGGCTCCGGCGATCGCGCACGTGAATCCTTTGCGCGCCTGGTCCAGGACTATCCTGGCAGCGAATTTGTCGACGAAGCAAAAAATTATGTAGCACGGTTGTAGTCTCGGACTCTGAAACAGGGCAGGCTGCCAGCCAGGCCGACCAGAGCATTCCTTCCAGCCCTTTCTCTGGTTGCCTGCCTTGTTTTGTCTTGATTTTTAGCCAATTATTAGCTAAACTTAATACACTTTAATCCCTGCTTTTTCGCTCAAGTTTACTCATTTGGAGCCTGTTCATGACGGAACTTGCGGTATTGATCGCCGGTACCAGCAGCTCTTATCTTGAAATTTCAAGGAAGATGCTTAGATTTCACTACGACCAGTGTGAAGTCGATTTCGCACATTCCGGCAAGGAGTGCATCGACAAAGCAACCTCGAAAGAATACACGCTCATTTTGTTTGATTACGAGCTCGGCGATATGACGGGATTAGAAGTGATCGATGGGCTGAAATCACAGGACGTCGATAGCGCTTTGATAATGTTGATCGAAGAAGGGGATGAAATCAAAGCCGTTCAAGCGCTCGAGAAAGGCGCAACTGACTATATTCTGAAAGCTCGGGGTTATCTCACTGCTCTCCCTTTTACACTTCGCTCGATTCTCCAGAAAGCCGTTGCGGAATCCGCTGAAGCAGAACAGGAAGAAAACGGCCAGCAAACAAGGAAAAGCGAGGGTTATTTCATCCTGGACCGCGGCGGTCGCATTCTTTCGGCAAATCAGGACATTCAACGTATCACGCAGTTTTCGGAAGATGAACTTCTGGAATTGACGATCACCGATTTGTTGCCTGACGACAAGGAGAAACCGTTCTTCGATTGGTTGAACGCCGTCGCCAAGAATGGCCAATCTGAAAAACCGCTGCGCACGGAGGTACTCAACAGGCGGGGAGAACGCATCTCGCTGGAGATGATCCTGACGGCCATCAAAGACGAGCATCAGAACGTCCTGAGTTATCGCGGCAGAATTGCCAGGGAGGATGGTGATCTCGCAGTCGTTCCCCATGCAAATAGCGTCATAGACCAGTTGAGCATGGTGAACCAGATTTGTCAGATCATCACATGTGGCTACAATGAACCCTTGCATGTTTTCCTGGAGAGACTCGCCGAAAGCGTTTGTCAGGTTTTCCGGTTTCAGCGTTCGACCATAGCATTGCTGGACAGACGCCGAAAGGTATTTGTTAAGCAGGCGATGGTTGGCTATTCCTCATTTCCGGTCAGCAATGACCGCGGCATTGAAGTGCCGCAAGAGGTGATCACACGCGTTTTTGGCGAGCGTTTTCGTGTCAAGGTCCTGTATTACAACCAGGACCATCGTGACACAGCCCGATATCTGAACTCCAAGTTTCCGGAGCGGCGAACGCAGAAACGCAGACCGCCGACACAGTGGCATCACCGCGATCTGGTACTGGTGAATCTGATGAATCGTGATAACCAGACTTTCGGTTATGTATCTCTGGACCGGCCGGTGTCCGGGTTCATTCCCAAACGTGAAGTATTTCACAATCTTGAGCTGTACGGCCAGCTCGTCTCCTTCGCCATAGAGAACTATTATCAATTCTCCACACTGGAACAACGTTCACGGCGTCTCAAGCAAGTCCTGGTAACCAGCAACATTTTCAAACTACACCTGTCGCTAAGCGAATTGCTAAAAGAGGTGGTTTGGTCAATCAGGTTTTCTCTGAATTTCAACCTGGTCACCCTGGGACTTATCAGTAAACGCACGGGTAAATTGGAATTGAAAGCCGTTGCCTGTGAAGACAAAGTAAAGCGCACTCAACTTGCGGGTTCGAGGTTTCCGTTAAAGCCACTGTCGGAGCTGATGCGAGGGGAATACAATTATGGTAAATCCTATTTTGTTATGCGAGAAGAGGAGGTTTTGAAGGACTTCAAAAGCATCTATTACGGCCCCCAGATTTCCGGCAAGCTGAACGGACGCTGGCCGAAATGGGCGTTACTTCTCGTACCGATCAAATCACGTGAAGGCAAGATTATTGGCGCCCTCATGGCAGATGACCCGGCAAACGGAAGCCTGCCGTCACGCGATGTTATTAACACACTTGAGATCATGGCCAACCAGGTCGCTGTTGCCATAGACAACAGGATTTTGTATGTCCAAACCAAGCAACAATTGCATGAGCAGCAAGCAAAAGCAAATGAGGAACGCAGAGAACTAATTACCAACTATGCCACGACTCGTGCTAAGCAACGCTTTGTTGACCGTTTTTTTAAGTAGACTCACCTTTCACAGCTCAAACCTGTCTATCACCCCGTCGACATTTATCTTGACTTCACAGTTCCTATTTGTTAAGTTTCTGATTCCGGCTTGCCCGTGAATCTTCAGGGAAAGGACATAAGCAGATTAAAAGAAGTTTCTGTTGGCTGCTCATAAGTGGCTGTATTCTTGCTGGTTGCGCTGATCGAGAACGAGCGAACCCATTAGACCCCAAAAATCCCGATACGGAAGGCCGTCCCACGGGACTCCAGGCCGTTGCGGGTGAAGACACCGTTTTTTTGCGATGGGACAGAATTGATCTCCAGGACCTCGTTGGTATTCAAATCTATCGAAGAGAAAATGGCGCCGATGCATTTGACAGATTTGCCCGCGTATCACCCGCCCAACGAACTTTCGACGATGTCGAGGTGGAAGCAGGCACTGAATATGCATACCAGATCTCTGCATTGGGTGATGATTTCGAAAGCAGGAGGTCTGATACGGTTTTTGCAGAACCCGGTCCAACTATCAACTGGGTTGCAGACAACCCGGGCAGCTCCAATAGCCTGCTCAAGCTTTCTCACGATGGCCGCCAAATCATCAACAACACAAGCGGCTTTCTCACCATCATTGACATTGAACCGGATGCAGAACGTGGCCAGGTCTGGGTCATTGATTTCATCACGGTTGTTTTTGGCCAGGTGATCCGCGTGTCACAGTCAGGAGAGGTGTTGCAGCCATTTGTGAACTTCGAGCGTCCACGAGATTCAGCTCTCGTTCTTGATACAGGAGAACTGTGGGTAGCAGATTCCGGCGACAGTATTGTTGCCAAGCTGGACAGAAATGCAAGCGTCCTGTTTGAACAAGCCGGATTCGGTCAACCTATTTCTGTGTCTGTGGAACAACAAAGCGGCAATTGCTGGGTGGCAGACGCAGGCAGCGGCCAGGTGGTCAAATTGAGTCCACAGGGCAGCACCATTCTCAAATCCTCTGAATCATTCGAGGCGTTGCAATGGCTTGCTGTTAATTCTGCCGACAGCACGGTTTGGGTTGTCGAAGAAGAGAGGATTGTGAAGCTCGACCACAATGGAGAGGTACTATTGCAGGTGGCGGAGAATTTTTCACAGGCAAAGAAGGTCGCAGTTAATGAGAATTCGGGCGACATTTGGGTGATCAACTGGAACCCATCGACTGTCAGTAAGTTCGACTCAAACGGCAACAGACTCGCAGAATTAACCGGTTTTGCGCGGCCGGACGATTTGTCAATCAGTTTTTTCGATAATTCATGCATGGTGGCCGACACTGAAAATGACAGACTCGTACGTATCGCAGCCGACGGAAGCGCTATAAAGGTGTTACAACAGCTCCGCTTCCCCACGGCTGTGAGTATTCAAAACGAGCAAAATTGATGAAGTCCCTTTGTGAGTACAGGCGGTCGATTTGTGCGACTGAATCATTTTGTGAATCCGGTCGTAAAGTAAGCCTGTAACTTAGCCCCGGGAGGACTTGATATCCATGAAACATTGTCACAGGCCATCAGAATCACTGAGCAATGCCCAGATGAGAAACAGCTTATTGTATAAAGGAGGCATTCATGGAAGGGTTTGAAGTTACAAAGAATGACAACGGCGGGGTAACAATTCTGAATGTAAAGGGGTATCTCGACGCACATACCGCCCCGAAACTCGAATCCGCATTTCAGGAATTGATCGAGGCCAATAAGTATAAGATCGTTGTCAATTTCTCTGACTTGAGCTATATCAGCAGTGCGGGACTCGGTGTCTTTATGGGGTTTATTGAGGACATTCGTAAGCACGGCGGGGATATAAAACTCAGCAACATGAAGCCCAAAATATTTAGCGTGTTTGACTTGCTTGGTTTTCCCACGTTATATGATATCGTCGACGAGGAAGATAAGGCCATTGAAAAATTCAATCAATCCCAGGAATAGGTCACATGAACACACTTGAGACCACAAAATCGTAAAAAGCCGGGCACAAAGGTGGTGAAGGTTTTGCCTAAGAATCAAAAAAAATATCAACTTAAAATACCGAGTCAATCAGACAATCTTGTCTTGATCCGCGAATTGGTGTCCAAAGTGGCAGAGCAAGTGGGATTTGATAATGATGAAGCAAGCAAAATCGAATTGGCCGTTGATGAGGCGTGCACAAATGTGATCAAACACGCTTACGGCAACAACACAGACCAGATAATCGATGTTATGATCAAGATCGATAAAAAAAAATTGGTCATCATTGTTTCAGATAAAGGCAAGGGATTCGACCCCGAGCAAGTACAAACGCCGGACCTTAACGAATCCATCAGAAAAGGCAGAAAGGGCGGCCTGGGTATCTGTTTGATAAGAACGCTCATGGATCAGGTGGACTTTCAAATCAAACCGGGGTCAAAAAATCAGGTTAAGATGGTTAAATATTTGAACTGACACTGTGGATCGCGACCTTAAAGAAAAGTACGAACTTCAGGCTTTGTTCGACCTGAGCAAAGCTCTCAATTCCTCCCTCAATCTCAAGACCATTCTGGACACAATCTTGCTCACCCCCATGGGCAAACTACTCATTGCCAAGGGACTGGTTCTGCTCACCAAAGGCAGCCATGCTTTTGCAATCGAAGCGCTGAAAGGGCTACCAAAATCACTTGCGGGAAAAATTGTTGAGATAGATGAGTTTCCCGAAACACCGACATTCGTTCGCGAGCTGAAGTCTGCTCCCTGGCAGGCATTTTTGCTCAAGAATGGCATTGACGTAATTATCCCGGTTTTGCATGATGGCAAGGAGCTCGGACTTGTAGGCTTTGGCAAGAAGATCGTCGACAGCGAATTTACCGACTCCGACCTTGACTATTTGCATTCCCTCTCTAACATTGCTGCAACCGCTGTGCAAAACGGCATCATTTTTCAAGAGCTGAACACCGCAAACCGAAAGCTTGAAAAGAAGGTACAGGAGCTCAATACCCTCTCTGAAATTGTCAGGGAGCTGAACTCCACTCTGTCGACTCTGGAAAGCAGCCGTGTCGTTAACCTACTGGCCTACTCCATAATGGGCGAGATGATGGTTAACCGCTGTGTTATTGTCCTGCGCGATCAGGACGAATTGATCCTTGCCCTGAACCGCGGGTTGGCGCACGATAAGGTGACCGCACTGCTGCAAGATGCAGTTGCAAGCGAACGCTTAAAAGCACTCGAACGTCCGGTGCTTGTATCTGATTTGGATGAAAATGGCATGGAAGGGAGAATAACAGATGCGGGCATTACCGCCTTGGTCCCCATGCGCATTGAGAATACAACGAAAGGCCTGATTGCACTTGGCGATAAAATCACGAAGCTGCCTTTTGTGGAGGATGAGCTCAGCTTTCTTTCGATTTTGGGGAGCTGGTCGATGATGTCCATTGAAACCGCCAGGCTGATCGAACAGGAGTTGGAGAAGAAGAAGCTGGAAGAAGAACTCCGCATCGCAGGCGAAATCCAGAGACAGCTTTTGCCCGATTCCTGCCCTCAAATCGAGGGGATTGGCGTGGCGGCGGTCAATTATCCTTCTTTCCAGATTGGTGGTGACTACTATGATTGCCTTCGCCTGGATAATAAGAAGTATTTGTTTTGCATCGCCGATGTTTCCGGGAAAGGCGCACCTGCAGCGCTTCTGATGTCTAATCTGCAGGCCAGCTTGCACGCCCTGATAAACAGCGGCATGACGTTGTCCGAGATGGTTGCAAGAATCAATCGTATAATTTACAATAACACCGGTCACGACAAATTCATAACGGCGTTCTTCTGTATCCTGGATTTGGAGGAACGACGGCTGTTGTCCGTTAATGCCGGTCATAACCCGCCGTATCTTTACCATAAAGACGGCTCCCACCAAACGCTAAATGATGGCGGCCTCATCCTGGGTATGATGCCAAATGTAAAATACGATGAAGAGACCGTGCAACTTGTTGCCGGTGATTGCCTGCTGATGTATACCGACGGCGTTTCTGAGGCGATGAATAGTGCCGGCGAAGAATTCGAAGAACAAAGAATCGAGAAATGCATTGCGGATACTCTGGACAAGCCTGTAGAGCGCATTCTGGAGCATCTCATCGAGACAGTCAGGGTGTTTAGCGCCGGGCGACCCCAAGCAGACGATATCACGGCCCTGACCCTCAAGTTGGAATGACGGTTTGACACGGGATGCCGTCATTATCAAACCATTCTTGCCGGCATCTGTGAAGCCGAGACCGAGAACCTATATTTTACCTCAAATTTCTCTGATATTCTTTGCTACTAAGAGAACGAGAAAATCTGCGGCGTGACATCTCTGCCTTTGGCGTAGCAGCTCTTGCGTTAAATGGATTGATCGGTGCTGGCATTTTTGCCCTGCCTTCAGGTGCGGCAAGGTTTGCCGGAGATTTCAGCCCCTTTATGTTTATCCTTTGTGGCCTGGTCATGCTGCCGGTTGTGCTTGCATTTAGCTTGACCGCCGGCTATTTCACCGGCACCGGCGGTCCCGTGTTGTATACCAGGGTGGCGTTCGGTTCGGTCGTTGGCTTTCAGACCGGTTGGCTGCTCTATCTCGGTCGCGTGACAGCATTGGCGGCAAATTCGAATAAGCTGGTAGACTATTCTGCTCTCCTGCTGCCTGTGCTCGCCGATGAAATCTGGCGTACTCTCGCTATTGTCTGTCTGTTCACATTTCTGATTTCAATAAACGTAATCGGCGTTCGGCGCGGTGCGGCCACCACGAATATCTTCACAATTCTGAAATTGCTGCCTTTGTTGTTGTTTATTGGCCTGGGTTTTTCTTATATTGTCAAAGACAGTGTTCTGACTGCTTCAGCCCCATCTTACGATTCTCTGGCGGAAGGGCTGTTGTTCATAGTTTACGCCTTTGTTGGGTTTGAGGGCGCTGTTGTGCCGGCGGGAGAATCCAGAAATCCCAAAAAAGATATTCCGAAAGCGCTATTGTTGACCGTTTGTTTGACTACCGTGTTGTACTTTTTTATCCAGGCAGTCTGTGTCGCTGTGTTGCCGAACTTGCGTGATAGCGCAACGCCTCTGGCAGACGCTGCGGCCACGTTGGTAGGCCCCCTTGGCGCTTTGATTATGACCCTAACCGGCATCGTTTCGATAGGGGGCAACCTATCCGCAATCGTGCTGGCCGCGCCGCGTATGACCTATGCCATGGCTCGTGACCACACGCTGCCGGAGATGCTGGGCAACGTGCACAGAAAGTACAATACACCGGCCGCTTCGATCGTTCTGTTGGGAGGGCTGGGTTTAGGTCTCGCCCTGTCCGGTACCTTTGTTTTTCTCGCAATTATGAGTTCTCTTGCCAGAATGCTAGGATATCTGGCCTGTGTCGCTTCGCTGCCGATCATTGCAAACAAGCTGAGAGAACCCAACTTAAGAAGAAAGTACACAGAATATGCGATTGCCGGCCTTGGTTTGGTGTTGTGCATCTGGCTGGCGGCTCAGGCCGTGGCAGCCGCGTGGCTGCTCACTGCGGTCTTTGTGGTGGTAGGTTTTATATTATATGGTATAACGCGCTTTCAGCAGCGGAAACAGGAAAATGCTGAGCAGCAATGAAGTAGAGCAGATATGGCAAACATCTTAGTTGTTGATGACGAGAAATCGATAACCTACCTGCTTTCAGAAGTCCTCCGAAAAGATGGCCACGCTGTCAGGACACTTTCAGATGGCAAGTTGGTAGAGGATGACCTGAAAAAGAATGAGTACGACCTTGTCGTCTCGGATCTGCACATGCGGCAGGTGGGAGGCATCGAGGTGCTCAAGACAGTCAAGAGCAAAGACGACAACACGGAAGTACTCATCCTGACCGGTCACGGCACCATTTCAACCGCAGTTCAGGCTATGAAACTCAGCGCCTTTGAATTCCTCACGAAACCCATAGACATGGAAGAATTCAGGCTCAAGGTCCAGAAAGCGCTGGAGCGGCGAAGTTTCAGATTAAAGATTGAAAAGCAACAAAAAGAGATTCAGGAACAGCAAGAGATGATTCGAAAAGACCTGCAGCTTGCTGAACAAGTGCAGCGCAGCCTGGTCCCGTCTCAGCTCATTCTGCCTCAGGTAGAAGTCGCGGTGAAGTATCGGCCCATGATTGGCGTGGGCGGCGATTTTGCAGACATCTATTACGACGGCCGCGAAAACGTCTACCTGACTCTGGTGGATGTCACCGGGCATGGCATCACAGCCGCCCTGCTGGTCAATCGGATTTGCAGTGAAATCCGGAATCTTGTGCGTGAACAACGGCGGCCGGTGTCGATCGTGCATAGCGTCAATAATTTCATATTCGATGCGTTTGAAGGCATGGCCATGTTTCTGACTATGTTTAGCGGCGTTCTCAATCTCAGGACCATGACTTTTACTTATTCCGGCAGTGCGCACCCGTCGGTGATTCACTGGCGCCAGCAGGAGCAAACTTTTGCGAAACTGGAATCGCAGAACATCATAATTGGTTATGAGAAAAGAGACGAAGACAAATTTGCCCAGGATACGGTTGCGGTGAGTGCGGGTGACAAGATATTCATGTACACAGACGGAATTATCGAGGCCGAAGATGAAACCGGCAAACAGTTGGGTATAAATCGCTTTACCGAGCTTATCAAAACCAACATTAACGGCTCCACCATGCGCGTGCTTGATGGTATCATAGATGGCATCAATACTTTTAGTCCGAACCCCATCAAGGATGACGTTTATCTTATCCTGGCAGGTCTTAAATGAATAGACAAAATATCAACCTATGGATGATCGAAGCTTAGCAGATTACGAGCAATGGACGCAAGTTGAACGGCGTGGTTCCCGGATTTTCAGCAAACTCCGCAGCGGCAATCCCAAACTCAATCTATATCTTTTTCTTGCCACATGTGTTACCACGTTCAGTACCGGTTGGCTGCAAAACGGAAGCTGGCAGGGCGGACTGTGGTATAGCGGCGGGATTATCAGCATCCTGTTTGCCCATGAAATGGGACACTATCTGATGTGCCGCAAGCACGGCATCAGAGCGACCTTGCCATTCTTCATTCCATTTCCGCCCCTCATCAATCCATTCGGCACCCTGGGCGCTGTCATCAGGATGGAATCTCTTATTCCGAATCGCAAAGCATTGTTTGACGTTGCTGTCGCCGGGCCCCTTGCAGGTTTGGCTCTGACATTGCCAGCAGTCTATTTTGGTATCGCCATGTCAGACATCGTCGAAGCCACGGCCTCCGATGCAGCAGGCGTTGTCTACCTTGGCGAGTCCTTGCTCTACACGCTGTTGTCTGATATGGCTATTGGCAAACTACCTGAGACCAGAGATGTGATGCTGCATCCCCTGGCGTATGCGGGATGGGCAGGCTTGTTCGTAACTGCGCTCAATCTGCTGCCTATCGGGCAACTGGACGGCGGACATATCGTGTATGCGCTGATTGGAAGGCGACATCGTTATGTTGCGCTTGCTGCTTTGGCAGCGTTCGGATACATCGCCGTTTTCGTCTATCCCGGCTGGGCTCTGCTGCTTATTTTATTGATTTGGTTCGGCCACCGCCATCCACCAACGCTAGATGATCGACCGCTCGACTTCAGGAGAATCGTGATCGGTATTGCCACCATGGTCATCTTCCTGTTGTCCTTTACACCGGAACCGTTTAGCTTCTAAAGACGAACCGTCCCCTGCCAAAATTCCTGTCAACGTAGTTGTTTTTCATCCGTGCTTTTCTATATTGGCATAGCGGGTTTGAGCCCTACCATTTAGCTTCTCTTAACCTGAGGAAACGCAAAGATGAAATTTGAATATCCCGACTTCATTGAATTGGCACGATGTCCCACTCCCATTGAACCATTGGACAGATTGAGCGCCGGTCTTGAAGGGCCTCGCTTGTTCGTTAAGCGTGATGATGAAACCGGCATCGTGATGACCGGCAACAAAGTGAGAAAGCTGGAGTTTCTGTTCGCGAAAGCACGCGCCGACCAGTGTGACACAGTCATTACATGTGGCAGCTATCAGTCCAACCACGCCCGCGCAACAGCACTGGTTGCTGCAAAGCTGGGCCTCAAATGCCATCTCGTGCTCAAAAACGGCATGACAGCATCAGTGGACGGCAATCTGTTCCTCGACCGCCTGGTCGGTGCTGAAATTCAATATGTCACGCCTGAGGAATACATGCGCGTCGATGAGATCATGAAGCAGGTTGCCAGGGCTTTGGCTGATGAAGGGCGCCGTGCCTTCGTCATTCCTGAGGGCGGTTCTAATGAGCTGGGTTCACTGGGATATGTGCGCGCAGCAGAAGAGATTGCCCAACAGATGCGTGACATGCAAATGAAATTTCAGGACATCGTGGCGCCGGTTGGCTCGGGCGGCACCTATGCAGGATTGTTGCTGGGCAAATATCTCTTCGACATGCCTGCGCGAATTCACGGCATCAATGTCTGTGACGACAGCACTTACTTTGTAAACAAAATCCACAAGCTGCTGCAGCAGATGCTAAAGCGCTTCAAACTTGATTTTCAAATTCCGAAACAGGAAATCAGAATTATCGATGGTTATGTGGGTAAGGGCTATGGCCTGAGCAGCCAGGAAGAGATCGATACGATCAAGCACGTTGCACTAACTGAAGGACTGATACTCGACCCCGTCTACACTGGCAAGTCATTACACGGCCTGCTCGATCAAATCAAAAAAGGAGCGTTTGGGCAGAAAGCAAATATTCTGTTTATCCACACAGGCGGTATTTACGGTCTGTTCCCAAAGAAAAATCTGTTTTTCTAAGCGGATTTCAGGGGGTGTGAACTGCTGTCCGAAGACAGCGAAGTCACATCGATACGCGCAGGATTCAAGCTAAAGGAGCTGGCTTCCGCCATCCACGGCAATCACCTCACCGGTGATATAGTCGCTGCCCCCGAGAAGAAATAATATCGTGTTCAAAATATCCTGAGGCGAGCCGATTCTCTGCAACAAAGTCGATTCCTTGATTTGCCTGACGTGTGTTTCGGTGGCGTCTTCTGTCATCAGCACCGTTCCGGAGGCGATAGCATTAACCTGGATAGCGGGCGCCAGAGCTTTTGCCAGGCCTTTGGTGATCGCGATCAAGCCGGCTTTGGTCGTGCAATACGGAATATAATCCGGCCACGGAGAATACGCCGACACATCCGCGATGTTGATGATTTTTCCGCTGCCCTGCTTTTGCATATATTTCGCTGCTGCCTGTGCGCAAAAGAATGGCGCTCTCAGATTCACCGCAAATAATTTGTCCCATTCTTCTGGTGAGACGCTGGCAAGCGGTGTTTCAAAATATACGGCGGCGTTGTTGATCAGCACATCCAGGCGGCCAAATGTTTCAACGCAGGTATCAACTGTCTTACGTACATCGTCAATGCTGCTGAAATCTCCCTGAATCAGCTCTGCCTCGTGGCCGCTGTCCTGGATGGCCGCCTGCGTCGACTGTGCTTCTGCGAGGGAAGCGCGATAGTGAAGCGCAACCCTGGCGCCATGTTCTGCAAGCCCTCTGGACAATGTTTGTCCCACTCTGTGGGCGCCGCCTGTTACGAGGATGACTTTATCCCGGATTTGCATCAAAACTCCTCAGGTCAATCCGCCGGTTCTTAGAGCATTGCCAACAGCGTATTCAATTTCCAGAGCATTTTTCGTTAGCCTGCTGCTTAAGTCTTTGCGGTCATCCACGATGATGTTGGTCACCACCCGTTCAGCAAAACCCTTTATTTCGTCGTGGCATTTTCGAATGATAGCCATCACTTCATCCCAATCTCCTTCGAGCAGGGTACCCAGAGAGGTTAGCTGGTAATCGAGTTCGCTTTTCTCTATAAGCTTCGCGGCTTTTGCGAGCAACTCTTTTGTCTCCTCGCCTGTACCAACCGGAGTAAAAGTTACATGTGCAAGCATGACTGGCCCTATATAACTTACTATATTGGTGTAATTTAGGTGTGATCGCAATATAGGAAATAATGTGTGACTGTCAAGAAAAATTCAAAGTCTGAGCTTGAATATTGCAATTCGCTTGTTTATCTTGGTATTTTACGATTTAGCAATTTCAGTCTGATTCTGAACCATCAGTCTGATCAAGTTTAGCCCGACTCATTCATAAATTCATAAAAAATGCGCTTCGCGTAGGGAAAGTCTCCGCTCAACAACAGCGGAGCAGTCGGGCTAAACTGAAAAAGTCATATATCAGAGCTATATCCCTCTAAGGCTGCCATGTTTGTTGAAGGTTACCGCAGGATTAAGCCAAGTTTATGAATTTTTCAGGTTAGAGCTTATGGGGCGCAGGATTCACCCTGAGATGGCAAAGTCATTTAAGTTATAAGGCACAACCAAGCAAACACCTATGTACTTATCCACGACTGCCCGTTCCACGCGAGCAAGTAAGGTGCTCATAATCTTCTCCTGGCTATTTACACGTATTTGGTTGGGCGTCGAGCTTTCAAGATTGGCGATTTGGCGCACCAGGCCGGCCATGATAAAGAAGCATCAGCAGCGTAATCAGGATTGCTGGTCTGAGAGTTGCTGGATATTATCACGAAACTCAGTTTACTGCGTCAGCGTGGACGATTTGAACAAGCAAATATTGATTACGCCAACCCCACCAATAGAATTGAACTGACATTTCTTATCTACGGAGAAAGCTTTCTAATGGCAAAGGATAACACTCTGGGTTCTATTTTGTGCCCAAACTGCGGCAAGTTGATCAGTGCAAATGCGGAAAAATGCATCCACTGCGGCGCCAGAAAGCCAAACCTGATGGGCATCGGAACCTGGTTGCGCAAGTTTTTTGGCGGGCAGACGAGTCTGATCCCCTTTATTATTGCTGCTTGTATCGCATTGTATGCTCTCAGCCTGCTGTTGGATCCAAGCGCGATCTTTGGGTCGGGCGGTTTTTTGAGCTTCCTGTCGCCGTCGTTGCGAAGCCTGTTTAAATTGGGTGTCACCGGAAGCGTACCTATGGCGAGCGGTCGTTGGTGGACGCCCATCACAGCCATTTACCTGCACGGCAGCCTGCTTCACATCCTGTTCAATGTGTTGTGGATTCGACAGATCGGGCCGCTTGTGGAAGATCTCTATGGCGTCGCGCGTGGCTTTCTGATTTTCACGATTTCAGGAATAGCCGGCTTTGTTTTGTCGGTTTATGCTGGAAATCAATTCACACTCGGAGCATCGGGTGCAATTTTTGGATTGCTTGGCGCATTGATTCACTATGGTAGAAAGCGTGGCGGCGCCTTCGGGACTGCCGTTTATCGGCAAATGGGGCAGTGGGCGATCATCTTGTTTATTTTTGGCTTCTTGTTCCCACGCATCGATAATTTTGCGCATTTTGGTGGGTTTGTAGGCGGCTATGCTACGGCAGCTTTGTTTGGCTATATCGAGCTGAAACGCGACAACCGAACGCATCTGACGCTGGCCGCTGGCGCTATCGGACTGACAGTGATCGCGTTTTTGTTAACTCTCGTCTCCTGAAATGCCGATAAGTCCATAGAGCAAAAAATATCTACCGTTCACATTGTTCCGTGTATTTTAAATGCTAAAGCCGTGATGAGCGTCCGTTTTCAAATTTCTTTATTAGCCCTGTGGCTTGTCAGTGTGACGCCGCTCATGGCGCGAGCAGTTACAGAAGGCCGTGGCGGGATAGACTTAAGGATCGTCTATCCGCAGCATCGGGATACACTGAACTATGACAGTGTTCGCTTTGCTGGCTCGGTGCAACCCGCGTCGCATATCTGGGTGCAGGACGATTTTACAAAAGTTTATGACTCAGGCGCTTTTGTTGGCAAAGTGGCCTTACAGCCGGGGTGGAATCATATCACCTTTGAAGCCGCACATGCGGCTGTAGATGCGGCCATCAAGACCATTTCTATATACCGTGACCCGGAGAGTATGTCGTTCCCGGCCTCGCCAACCGCCATTAAGTCAAACGAAGTTGAACCTGCACGCGATGTTTACGTGGCTGCCAGAGAAAGACTGAAAGTCAGATTTCGCGGAAGTCCGGGCGGTCAGGCGTTTTTCTCTCTGCCTGACCAGGGCGGGCTCACGGAGATGCTTGAATTGCCAGCAGAGGAGGCGCGGGGCGTGAGGGGCGTCTACGAAGGCGAGGCACAGATCAGCGCCACAAGTTCAGGCCGGGCGTTGCCCATCACAATCTTTCTGCAGGGCCGTGACGGCCAGACAATCCGCTTTCGGGCGCCCGGGCGGGCAATTCCCATTCCGCATGGCACGGCGCTGGTCGCGATGACGACTGATTCTGCCACATTTGTCTTCGATAAGCCGGGAGACGGATTGCGCACCCTGCTGCCCGCCGGCGTAAAAGTAAAAGTCATCAATGGCGCCGGTGATTATACCAAAGTGACGCTGTCTCGTCAGGAGGCAGGATATATCGCCACGGGCGACCTTCGGTTCATACCAGATTTCGAGCCATACGATTACGGCGTTGTTTCAGGCATGACATCACAAGTCGACAGCGCCTGGCTTCACCTTGCTTTCGATGTTTCAGAGAGGTTGCCCATCGAGGTGCGGCAGGAGCTCAAACCATCTGCCATTGAGCTTACATTTCACCGGGCCGTGCGGTCGCCGCATTGGGACTTGCGCCCACCAAACGATGGCTCGGTGCAAAAAGTGCACTTCAGGCAGCGTCGTGGCGACAAATTGGTCCTGCGCCTGGAACTGAGTCAGAAACAACAATGGGGATATCGCACAGAATATGTGGGAAACCAGCTAATCTTAAGCATTCGCAGACCGCCGGCGTTTGTATCTTCCTATGAGCAGCCGCTGTCCGGTTTTCGTATCTGCGTTGATGCCGGACACGGCGGCATGAACCGCGGTGCACTCGGCGCCACAGGCCTTGCGGAGAAAGACGTCAATCTGGCGTGGAGCAATCTGGTTGCCCACATGCTATCGGAGCTTGGCGCCCATGTTATTTCAACCCGAAGAGGGGACATGGAGTTGACGTTGGATGAGAGAATTGCAGTCGCCCGCCAGCAAGATGCCCACATATTGATTTCGTTGCACAATAACTCGATCAATCCTGACGTGGATCCGCTTCGGGCCACGGGAACAAGCGTCTATTTCACAACACCTCAATCGGAGAAGCTCGCTGAGGCAATATTTGAAAATATGTCATCTCTTGGACTGAAGGCAACAAGCTGCACGACTGCGCCATTTCGACTCACGCGTGAAACCGACGTGGTTGCATGTTTGGTCGAGGGCGCTTTTCTGACTCATCCGGAAGATGAGATGTTGCTGAGCGACCCCGTATTTTTGCGACAGATGGCAAGAGCTGTGGTGGACGCTGTGCACGAGTTTGTCTCCACGCATCTGTAGTTCCACGCTGTCCAACAAATTAAAACTTGCGCTTCTGACCTATAATTCTAATTTCAGTGGTGATACGAAGCACAGCAGATGAGGAAAAATGAACAAACTCGAGACCTTTGACAATAAGTATCCCGATCGTGATTACACCATCACAATCGTTAATGATGAATTCACATCTGTGTGCCCGAAGACCGGCTTGCCGGATTTCGGCACGATAACGATAACCTATGTGGCCGACCAAAAATGCCTGGAGCTGAAGGCCTTGAAATACT
>CAZVSL010000032.1:0-22572 GCA_964629935.1 uncultured Calditrichaceae bacterium
GCGGCCAGGCTGCGGGACACTTCGTAGGTGAAATCGACGTGCCCCGGCGTATCGATGAGGTTGAGCGTGACCTGTTTGCCGTCGCCGTACTTGTAGTTCATGGTTACGCAGTGCGCTTTGATGGTGATGCCGCGCTCCTGCTCCAGCTCCATGTTGTCCAGCATTTGCGCATGCTGAACCTTGGCGAGCGTACCGGTGCGTTCCAGCAGCCGGTCGGCTAAGGTCGACTTGCCGTGGTCGATGTGGGCGATGATACAGAAATTTCGGATGTGCTGCGTTTGCATAAACTTGGGTTATACGAAAAAGCCAGATCATCAGAAGATCTGGCTTCAGTTTCTTGTCACACTATGGTTAAAGCCGGATGAATGTAGGCTTTTTTTCACAATTAGTCAAGAGTTAAGTCGGGCCAAAGCAGGAACACAATTCAGCGGATGCTTCTGGAATGTTTAGCCTGGATTATTCAAAGAATAAACCCACGAGATTAAGTGTCATTCTCCGAAAAAAACTCGGAGCAGGCCTGAGGAATCTTGGTAACAAACAAATACTTGGCAGGCTGACAAGACTCCTCCCGCCTGCCCCGAGCCATTTTCGGGAGTGACATAAGAAATTTTGTTGTTTGTGTAATCCTTCGATTACCATCCAAGCCGCGCTCAAAAACCATCCATCCCTTGCCGGACTGAGCTTATATGATGAATGGTATGCAATATATTGATGAACAAGCGGTTATGGCGTAATGGATTGATGGATTTTGGGGGACTCGCTAAAGGCTGCCCATTATTCCAACAGTCCATTACCCCGGGTGCTTAAGAGATCAATATCAACTTGATGCTCGCGCCATTTCAGACTCACAATGATTCAGGTCAGAACTTGCCGCGCACCCTCTCCTTCGCCGGCAGAATTTCCAGACAGGTCGTCCACCAGCCCGTCAGCACCGTCTCGATGAACTCCTGCGGGATGGCCTCGGTTTGCATTTCCGCCGCCAGGCGCTCATAGTCATATTCCAACGGCATGAACTCGATGCCCAACTCACCATTGGCGCTCAGGATGGCATACCAGACATTGGTTTTGCCATCATTTTCCGGCCGCCCGATAACACCAACATTGGCGAACAACTTATCATGGTCGATCCTGCGTTGCCAGTGGATGCCCGTATGCGTCGCCAGAATGACATCGACGTCATAGTCGCGAAACAGCTTTTCCAGAAAATGGTCCGGCGTGGTCGATTCCCACATAAACTCATTGGTTTGCCGCGGCGAGCCATGACACATCAGCACCCGCCTGCCTCCAAACTCCAGCCGAATTTCCGGTGGCAACTGTTTCTGATAGCGTTTGAATTCGTCGCTGGTGTGAGCGAAACTGTAATCGTAACTTAACTGCGCAAAATGGTTGTCGCGCGGATCCGTATAGCCGCACTGGCAATCGCTCAGATTATTGCCGATCGAGTGGTCATAATTGCCCTGCACGACTTTGATGCCATGTTCGCGCAGAATGGGATAAACCCGATCCGGGTGCGGCCCAAAGGCGCCGAGATCGCCCAGACAGTACAAATCATGGATGCCGCGTTGGCGGGCGTCATCGATCAGCGCTTGCAAGGCGAGATAGTTGTTATACACACCGCCGAAGACGGCTATCTTGCGAGATTCAACTTTATTCATAAGATAATTCTAAACCTATATGTCCCATTTTCGATTCCGGTTTCCGACGAGGCAACCTCAACAGCAATCCGGTCCACAGGCCGGCCCATCGCTGAGCTCCGTGGCGTTGTATTCCATGCCCTTGGTTTCACGCGGATGCCGGCGCGCGTTTTTGTTGCACGCGAATTGAACCGCTTCTGCTAGCGGAATTTCCTCGCGCGGCGCAACCGCGATGATGTCTTGCGCGTAAGGCGCCTGCTTGTAGATGTTGAACGTTTTGTCACACACGGCCATGCGCTCACCGCGGTACAGTGTATGCCCATCGTCATCGATTACTGCTTTCCACGGACCTTTGTAGATCACGGCCTGGTTACGCTCCAGGCAGGGGCCTTCTTTACCTTTGTAGGCTGTGATGGTGACGGAACGAAATTCAATACCCTCGACGGTCTGCCACGGCTGCTCGTCGCGCTTTTCGATTTGGATGCCGTAAAATCCGATGTCGGCAAATGCTTGCAGAAATTCATCCTCCCGCAGTGCGCCGGAAATGCAGCCGCTCCAGAGTTCGGGATCATTTTTCATGTGCGCGGGGACATCTTCGTCCGACACGATGTCCGAAATGGCGACGCGGCCGCCCCTTTTCAGCACGCGGTGGATTTCCTGAAACAACTGCTTTTTCGCTTCATCCTTGACAAGATTGAGCACGCAATTGGATACAACCAGGTCGATGGAGCCGTCCGGGATCAACGGGCGCTTGCTGCGCTGCTCCTCGATGAACTCTTCGTAGGCAATCAGATCAGAGGCGCTTTTGAGTGGATTCTCACGCAAGTACATATCGACGTTATCCAGGCCGAGCTTCAAATCCTCGATTTTGCCGCGCCGAAATTCGATATTGTGATAGCCGATGCGGTCGCCTACTTCCTTCTGATACCTGCGTGCGAGCTGCAACATATCTTCGTTCAGGTCGACGCCGATAACCTTGCCGTGCGGTCCCACCATCTGCGACACGATATAACAAATTTTGCCTGTGCCGCTGCCTAAATCGAGCACCGTCTCGCCTTCGCGCACGTAGCGTGAAGGGTCGCCGCAGCCGTAGTCGCGCTCAATGATCTCGCGCGGTATGACCTCCAGATAGCTGGTGTCATATTCTACCGGGCAACACAAGGCCGTTTCGCGCGCCTGCGCTCCCTGACCGTAACGCTCGCGCACGGCTTTTGCCACGTTGAGTTTTCTGCCATTTGTTTCGTTCTCTTGAACGACCGTACTCATAATCGAAATCCTCTCTTAAGCTTATTATTTCAACTCAGCCACAAAGGCGCCAGGATTCACAAAGACTTATGAAGTCCCAGCCGGCGAAGGCGCAGTGACATCGAAATTCGGATATCGAAACCCTGAAAACCGGACATGATGGCAAGTCACGATTTATGGGTTTCGAATTCCAATTTTCGGTTTTCATACTCTCTATACTTTGTGTCCTTTGGGGACCCTTTGTGACTTGGTGGTAATGAATAAATCAAGTTAATTGTTTGAATTTGAAGAACCGGAAAAATTGTGACAGATTGCGCCTGAGATATAACAGGTATAACAGGCCTGATGCTTCAAGGGATAGGGCTGAAAGGAATCTGCCAGCGTATCCGCAACCTTCGCTTCCGGGTAGTCGATCAGAATGGGGCAGACGTAGACGCCTTTGTCTGTGACCATGCGACTGTGTGTGCACTGCAGCAGGCCATCGTCAAAGTCCAGCATCATCTCACGCGTGATGTATTCGTAGTTGTCGTACCCGCGGTCGCGCACTTTTTCCCGCCCGATGCGCAGCGGCGGGATGATTTTGACCCGCGGCCGCGTATAGCCAATGCTGTGCATCAACTCGACAAAGCCTTTGAAGATGGTTTCCGTCTCCGCATCATCCCAGGTCTGCGCCACAGTGATGATAGGCAGAAAACCATGCTGCACCAGCGTTTCCACACCTTTCATCGCTTTGTCAAAGCTGCCCTGGCCGCGGATACGGTCATTGGCCTCGGCCGTGAAGCCATCGATACTGACGCGCAATTCCAATGAGTACCTCGAATCATCGACAATCTGTTTCAGGCGTCTTGCCACACGCTTGTTGATCAGGATGCCGTTGGTCAGGACCGTTGCCGGACCGATGGCCAGCGTATCTTCCAGGATGTCGAGCATGTCGCGGTTCATGAACGGCTCGCCGCCGGTGAAGTAGTACTCCTTGACGCCGATCTGCTGCGACTCGTCCAGGTAGCGTTTCACTTGCTCGCGTGACATGAAACCGAATTTGTGATTTTCAGGGCTGCAGCTTATAAAGCAGTGCGTGCACCAGAGATTACAGATGGTGCCGCCAACCTGAAACCAGAGTGCGTCAAGGCTGTGCAGCGGCGCCCAGGCAGTTTCGTCTTCATCCGGTTGAAAGGCGTCCTGTTCTGCGAATTCAATAATGTCATTTGTGTCATGTACTTTCAATACTTCGAGGCTCATACGCTCACTTTCGAGTCTAATGCTTCGGTTCCTTCATAAAGATTCAGCTTCGGGTCTCCGGTTATCAAAGAGAACACCTCGACGATCTGGCTCAGGCCTGTACGCAGCAGAAAAGTCGGATTGCGGCCGTAACTTTTGTTGCCGATGATATAGAAATCAGGCTCGGGATTTTTCAGTGTGTCGGCGCCCATGCTGCCTTGCGCCAGGCAATCCGCTGAGCCGTCGGCAGCGCCAAGCAATGCGGCCGAGAGTTTCATCGGGCCGCGCGAGGCATAACACTCATGCACCTGTAGCTCGCGGTATAACGAGTTGTCCGGGCCGTAACCAACATTGGCGATCACGCGGTCCACGGTGATTGTTTGCGATTGTCCATTGCGTCTGAGTCCCACGCGAAACCGGTCTTCGGAATCGAGATATTCAACGGTATCTATTGTTGTATTATTCCGGAATTCTATGTGCTTTGCGCCGCCTGCGGCCAGTTCGTTTGCCTGCGCGGTGAGTGCTGCCCGGCCGGATAAAGCGTCATTTTCGATGATGGGAATGGGCGCCCGGCGGTTATCGCGGATGGTCCAGAGCAATGAGGCGCCGGTTTCCTCGCGGATGAGCCTGGCAAAATCGCACACAGTGGTGGCTGCCGAATAACCGCCGCCCACCAGCAAGGTCTTCTTGCCGGCAAACCGCGACCGATGTGCACCACATACATCGCGCAGATGATAATCGATGTGCGGCCGGCTGCGGCGCTCCCCGAGCGCCGGGATGCCGCCTTCGCCCAGATGGTTGGGCGTGTCATAGACGCCGGAGGCATCCAGCACACAATCGGCAAAATAGACGCGTTCGCGCCCTTCCGAATTCGTTGTGAGGATGCGAAATTGGAAATCGGAACGCCCGGCATCACCGATCAAATCGCCTTTCAGAATATTGGTGCGTCCGATTGATTCGACTTTGACGCCGGTATGGATTCGCCCCTGCAACGCAGGCAAACTGCTCAGAGGCTTGAGGTAGCTGCCGACAAATTCGTTGCCTGTCTGAATCGCGTCTGCTTCCGGTTCCTGCCAGTCATGAATATGCTGTCTTAGCTTTGCCGCCGCCAGCGCAGAGCGGTTCATGCTCCAGGGAGAGAACAGGCGAACATGCCCCCAGCGGGAAATGTTCTCTCCTACCAGCCCTTTTTCGAAAACATCGATGTCAAATCCAAGCTCAGAAGCGTAAAGCGCGGCCTCCAGGCCTGCCGGACCGGCGCCAATTATGGCGATGCGTTTTTTCATGAGTCCTCCATCTACGTGCTTTGTTCCAAATATGCACGAGTATGCATATTTAGGATGCTAAACAGTCCATCGAGCGCGAATATTCCACAGAATATTTCGATTTTAATAATGCCCGGGTTGATAATTTAACGGGAGAGCATGAAGGAGAAATACAGTATTAGTCAGGGATTAAATAGCCGCAGGATTTGTCCCATGTCGCAGACGACATGGGATTTCAGACTTCGCGCTTCAGAGTTTTGCAAAAATTTCTGCATGGTCCGGGAATCGGCCAAGTTCTTTTTTGGAAAAAATGAGCTTGCCGTCCTTTTTCACTTCGAACACCCCGCCAGAGCCTTCAATCAGAGTGACGTCAATATCAGGATGTCGGTTTTCGATGTCTGCCTTCAAACTGGAGGCTTTCGGAAGGTAGTTTCACATAACACAGTATTCAATCGAAACGTGCATTTCGGTTCTCCTCATGATAAGCACTTTTCCGGATTTTGTCCTTCATGAAAGGTAAGAAGTTTGCGTAAACATGCAAGCAAATTTCAGGCTTCAGGCGAGCAGGTTCTGAATTCAACCGGCTGGCGATAGCCAGAGAAGAAAGCGCATGCAAAGGAATACCAAATTCCAAACAAATTGCGCTTTCGCGCCGGAGGTTAGCTTGGTGGTTCCGCATCAAGCTATCATCTTACGAAGCAGTTTGTAAAGTTTGGTTGCATATTTAGGACTAAAGCGCTATATTTTTTCGCCTTGTCGGATCGATCCAGCCTTTGGTCTTGATTATTCACAAACTGGTATTTTATGCTCCAAATCGAAATTCTGAGTGTTAAGAGGGTATGATCGGTGTTGGCGCTTCAGCGTGTCCTCTTCGCTGACTTGTGGCATCACAGACCGCCAGTCCGACCTGCAGCCCGGCAAGAGAGATTCTGAAAACTAGGTTAATCATCGTAACTGAAACCGTCGTCTGTGGAGGAGAGGAGTATGGATTTTCAACTTGATTATTGGCACTGGCTGGTACTTGGTATGGCGCTGGTCCTTGCCGAGCTATTCGTGCCGAGTTTTACCATATTCTGGTTTGGCCTGGCGGCGTTTATTGTGGCCGGGTTTATCTGGCTTATGCCTGTGCTTGCCCTGCCCTGGCAGATTTTTTTGTGGGCCATCACATCGGCCGGGCTCACGGTCGTGTGGTTAAAGGTCTTCAAGCCCAGACTGGGCGACAGGAGAGAGCTCTCCAGAGAGGCTGTTTTGGGGGAAAGCGGCCATGTTATCCAAACCCAGGTGGAAGACAAGCCCGGTATTGTACGCTTCACAACCCCGCTTCTTGGCTCTGATGAATGGCCATTTGTATGTGAGCAAAAGGTTGCCGCCGGCGAACGCGTCTTCGTCAAGGACATCGCCGGCACCACCCTGATTGTGGAAAGCCGAAGTAGCTGATTCGTTGTATCCAAACTAACAACAAACGTTAAATCCGGAGGGAGTCCATGCAGGGTTATATTCTGGTCACCGTGTTTTTTATTCTTATCGTGGTTACCATCGCTCTGGGCGTACGCATCGTGCCACAGGGCAGCAAGCATATTGTCCAGCGTCTTGGCCGTTATCACCGCACCCTTGGCCCGGGGCTAAACATCGTTATCCCATATCTCGATTCCATTGCAGAAAAAGTCACAACCAAGGATATCGTGCTCGACATCCCTTCGCAGGAGGTGATTACGCGCGACAATGCCGTAATCATTGCCAACGCGGTAGCGTATATCAATATCGTATCGCCGGCGAAATCTGTCTATGGCGTGGAGGACTACCGCGTTGCTATCACTAACCTGGTGCAAACCTCACTGCGTTCCATTATCGGCGAAATGGATTTGGATGACGCGCTTTCCTCACGCGACAAGATTAAGACCCGGCTCATTGCTGAAACCGCCGATGACATCTCGGACTGGGGTATCTCGCTCAAAACCGTGGAAATTCAGGACATCAACCCCTCTGAGACCATGCAGCGGGCGATGGAGGAGCAGGCCGCGGCTGAACGTGCACGCCGGGCCCTGGTGACCCGCGCCGGCGGAGAAAAAGAGGCTGCCATTCTGCAGGCCGAGGGCCGCCTGGAAGCCTCGAAACGCGACGCCCAGGCGCAAGTGGTTCTGGCCGAAGCCAGTCAGCGTGCCATCCAAAAGGTCACCGAAGCCATTCAGACCAACGAGCTGCCGGTTATGTTTCTGCTTGGCGAAAAGTATCTCGAGGCCGTGAAGAACGTTGCCAGCTCTGACAACGCAAAGGTTGTTGTGCTGCCAGCAGACATCCAGGCTGCCGTACGGGGCATATTCAGCGCTATAGGTAAATAGATTACGTCTCGGTACGGCCACTTTCTATTTATGGCTAAAAATGGTTGAGACAGATGTAAACAGGTGTATTTGAATAAGCAAGGTTCTTGAGAACAAAGTCAATTACGATTGCAATATACTTCAAGAACTGCTTATATTAGATGCAGCTAACGAAAGTTGTAGTTCTAACCATAACTAATCTTAGACTAATAATGCGTTTCGAGAAAGGTTCTGTCAGAAAAGCTAAGACGTTGACAACAGAATGGATTGCGAATCACTTGTCCCAACATTCTAAATTCATTTCGGTCGGGCTGCCAGAATATGACGATAGGCATAATACATGGCGGGTGCCTTTGAATCTTGACAAAGAAAAATCCGTCCTCGTTGGTCAGTTGCAAATCGACCGAGATATATCTCGGATCATTGATTCGACCGAAATCCGATTAATCCG
This sequence comes from uncultured Calditrichaceae bacterium, assembly GCA_964629935.1. Lineage (GTDB taxonomy): Bacteria > Zhuqueibacterota > Zhuqueibacteria > Oceanimicrobiales > Oceanimicrobiaceae > CAZVSL01. The sequence continues at coordinate 8,132 of CAZVSL010000032.1, forward strand.
GCAAAGAATCGAGAAGAATAAGAACATCAAGACAACTAAGAACTCTACCGCTAAAGGGCTCTTTTATCCTGCTGCCATACCTAATAAGGTCATTCTTGGGAACTGCATTGATGTATTGGATGAGTTCCCGCCAGATACGGCACAATTGGTTTTTACGTCTCCCCCGTATTACAATGCGAAACCTGAGTATTCAGAATATGTCGATTATCAGGAATATCTGGATTTCATGCGGAAATTGATCATAAGAGTTCACGCTATTTTGTCTGAAGGGCGATTTTTTGTAATCAATATCTCACCTGTGCTGATCAGAAGGACATCTCGTGCAGCATCGAGTAGAAGAATCCCTATTCCTTTTGACTTGCACCGAATTTTCGATAGCGTTGGTTTTGATTATATCGATGACATAATCTGGATAAAGCCAGAAGGCGCCGGATGGAATTTGGGTCGTGGCAGAAGGTTCAAGGCGGATAGGCAACCTTTGCAATACAAACCCGTTCCGGTAACCGAGTATATCCTTGTTTATAGAAAAAGAACGGACAAACTGATAGATTGGAACATCCGAAAGCACCATGACCCTTCGCTCGTTGAAGAGTCTAAGATCACAGGTGATTATGATGTGACAAATGTCTGGCAGATACATCCTGCGTACTCAAGGGTGCATCCGGCAGTGTTTCCTGAAGAGTTAGCAAGAAGGATAATAATGTATTATTCTTTCAAAGATGATCTGGTCTTGGATCCGTTTGCAGGTATCGGTACAGTTGGCAATGTCGCATATAGACTGGATAGAAGGTTTTTGCTTGTAGATAACGAGGTCAAGTATTACAGGTATATGAAAGAGACGTTGAGCAACCTCATCCCAATCAACGTTCGCGTCGATTTTGACATTCATGAGAAATTTAAGAAGAATTCATGAAGATTGATTACCAGATTGACAGATATCGAGAATGGCTGAATAATAACATAACCTTAACCAGCTTATTCTCGCCCGATGCTCTGCGGAAACTTACATACCACCTGTTAATGGGCAGAAATTATCGATTATTGACTGAACCAAATACAAAGGGGCAGCTTCTAGCCACATTTGTATGGCTCTCAGATATCCAAGAACAGGCAAAAGCCAAGTATAGCTCCGATTGGCTTAAGGCTCTGTTTGACGATATCTATTCAGAAAAGAGAAAACCGAAAGAGTTACAGAATCTGCTTTTTTGGACTATGGGGTTAACTCAAAAGACGGCAATCAACTTGGGATTGCAAAAAGATGACTATCCCGAGATACTGGATGAGACAATAGAGTACTTTGGAAAACTGCTCAAGAGTGTCGACAGGGAAGATTTCAAAGACAGTGCATGGTTGCTCTTGATGGCTGGCTCAGCAACACTGAACATCAGGGGCTCCCAGAAGTCGAAGGTAGGAAAGCAGTTTGAAAGGACCTTCTTGCGGGCTTTGTTGTGCATTCTTGGTTTTGAGGAAGATACTAACTTCTGGATGAACGTTGGGCGCGACATCGAAGTTGAGAGAGAAGCTGACGCGGAAGTCGAATCCAAGCGGGGCAGAATAAGGATTGAGGTCGGTTTGATATCATCTGGCAATCAGGAGGTGATAGAAGACAAAATAACACGAGTTGGCCGCAACGGCGTCGTACTGTTCGACAAATTAGGGGCTAAAAGCAGAGTCTATCAGACCGCGGATAACTATGGGGTTAAATTGGTGCAAATCAGAAACGGCAATCCGTTGTTGGATGTTTTTCGCCATTTGGGACCGCTCGCAAGGTTTGAATTGAATGTGCCACCAAATACCTCGGAGGAATTGCAGGAAATAGTCAATACACTGCCAGAACAGATATTCACTCTTTAACTTAGCGATAGCCAAAACATCAGGTCAATGCCCATCGATCTCCACAATATCTATGCCAGAAATCGCGCAGCTCAATAGATGCAGACCGTGAGCATGCCAAAACAGAAACCACTTCGCTATTTTCTGTCGCAATCTCGAAAAACTTCCCTCTCCGGAGGGACAGCTTTGGGTTCGTCCAGAGTCCAAAGCAGGGTGGGTCAACACCGGCTGCCATTCACAATGATCAGGCCATTTCGACGATAGCATAAAGGAAACGAAGCTGCCTCCGACGTGCTACGGCTACAGAAACCGATGCGCTAATTTCTGTCGTAATCATCAGAATCGACCCATCCATAATTGTAACGGTATCGAGTTTTCCTACTTCGACATCATCGAGATTGATGGCGGACAGAAATGTCACCGTATGAACAGCATCTTGCGGCTGGCGCTCAGTTGGTTGCTTTCCAGTTTATAGAGATATAAGCCTGATGCAACGCGCAGCCCGCGTTGATCGCGGCCATCCCACACCACCGTGTGCAGGCCGGCGGATTCATCTCCGTTTACCAATTCCACTACAAGCTGTCCGGTCAGATTGAAAATGACGAGCCGCACCTGTCCGGCGCGCGGTAGCGTGTAGCGAATCGTGGTCCGTGGATTAAACGGATTCGGATAGTTCTGCATCAGCGCGAATCCTGACGGAATTTCCGCGGGCACATCATCGATGGCAGTCGTAATTCCGGGCGACAGCTCGTTGAGATACTCTTCGATGTTGGTGTAGCCGTCACCGTTGCGATCTGCACTGGCATCGGTTGGGTCTGCGGGGTCGAGGCCGCGGGCGCTCTCCCAGTCGTCCGGCATGCCATCCCGGTCGGTGTCGGCAAGGGGGGCGCCGGTTTCCGGGGGCGATACGGTGATCTGCGCCTGCGACAATGTGTCGGCTCCCAGGTTACCTGTAAAATTTTGGTAATCGCTGATGAATTTCTCATCAGCCGGATCGTGCGGCAGCGCCCCGGCGTTCTCCAGCATGTACGCTTCGAGATTCGGGATGTCGGTGATCGCAGGCGCAGTGAACGCGGTGTCGATCACTTCCGCAAGCATGCCTCTGGCTGCGAAAACGAGCTCAGACTGCTCTTCGGGACACACAACCACGTCGACATCATTTTGGCGCGTCATCCAGCAATTATCCTGCAGGAAAACTCGCGTTCCGGTAGAATCGCGGTCCACGGCTTCCAGCGGCAGATTCCCTTTGGTTTGCGGTCCCTGGCGCACCAGGTTGCCGACAATGTTGGTCTGCGCGCCGCGTCCGAACTGAATACCCTTTTCTCCGAAGTTGTACACCAGATTGAAGCGCACATCTGTGACCGGAAAATCCGAGGCGCCCAGCTCGCTGTTGCCGGCGAGACTGGGATTGCGGCGATTGTTGGAGATCATGAAATTGTGGTGCATCGAGACGCGAAAGGTGCCGTCGGAGGCGATCATGCCGCGACTGTGCGGGCCGCCGGAGGGATGCCCGCCGTTGAGCAGTCCTTCTGCGATCAGACAGTGCTGCACGGTGATATCGTGGTTCATGCGCGTGTTGGTGCTCTCCAGACTGACGCCCTCGTCCGCAAACCAGGAGAAGGAGCAGTGGTCGACCACCACGTCATAACACCCCGCGAACTCGATGCCATCGCCAATGCTGCCGAGGCGGCCGTCAACCAGCGTTTTGCGCACCCGCAGATGGCGGATGATGACGTCGTGCACATCATTGCGCAGGGAAACCGGGAAATTGGTCAGGAGGATGCCGCCGCCCGGCGCGCTCTGGCCGGCGATGGTCACATAGGAGTACGGATTGTCGCCGCTGAACGAGGCATTGCGTGGCCCACCGATGGCGAGCGGCTCGCGAAGCTCGATGATGCCGCTGACCCGGAAGACGATGATTCTGGGGAACTGCTGCTCGACCGCCCAGCGCAGGGTGCCCTCGCTGCCGTCATCGCTGAGCTTGTCGACGATGAGCACGGTGCCGCCACGACCGCCGGGCGTGGTCGCGCCCCAGCCTTCGGCGCCGGGAAAGGCGGGAAGTTGGGCTGTGACTGGCGACACGGGCATAGATAAACAGAGAAGAATAGCTGAAAAGGACAGGTTCTTCATGGTAGAGGTCTCCTGATTTTTCCCATGGCGGCAAAGCCGCATGAGGTTATGCTGATTGTCAAGCCTACTTATGCAACCACCATGCCGGATAACTATGCTCTATATATCGGCAAAATAGGCTGATCTTAATCGATCAGGAAAGGATGGATTGTTGATCTCGGTGGCAAGGTGTACCTCCTTGCGCAGCTTCGCTGCACTAAGAAGGACACGTACACGAGATTCGAAGGCCAGAAATGTCAAAGGTGTGTTCTGCAATCTCCGGCGGCGCTGGCGAATTTGACTTGCTTGCGTCTGCAATAACTTCAGTTCTTGCAGTTTGCAAGGCACATACATTACGATTGCAGCTTGTCAACAGCCGCCGACGCCGCCTCATAATCCGGTTGGCTACCAACCTCAGGCACGTATTCCACATACTGTACGACATCGTCGGCATCGATCAGGAAGACGGCCCGACTGAGCTGACGAATCTCCTTGATATGGGTGCCGTACGCATCGCCAAAGCTGAGCGTGCGGTGGTCCGAGAGCGCCCTGATGCGTTCAGCCTGAGTGGTCGCACACCAGCGGTTCAACGCCGTCGGCAGGTCACAACTTATGGCGTAGATCACGACTTGCTCCGGAAACCTGGCTGCCATATCGTTGAAGCGCTTTGCCTCGGCATCGCATACGGGCGTGTCCAGTGACGGCAAAGATAGAATCAGACGATGTTTGCCAACATCCGTTCTCAGCGTTACTTCCGAATAATCTGTTGCGATCACGCTGAAGTTGGGCGCTTTATCCCCGACTTTTATTTGAGGGCCCATAAGTGTCAGGGGTCTGCCGTCCAACGTTACGCCGCCTGCTTGTTCTATGGCCATATTCCTACTCCTGCTTTTGTGGTTGGGTGCTTTCCGTTTTCACAGTTTCTCTTTGAAAGGAATATCGAAGCACGAAAATTCTAATCTAACTCAAATTTCGAAGTTCATTCTGAATCAATAATCCTCACATCACAGCTCACCTCACGTTTCAGCGCATTGACCACAGAGCCAAAAATCAAGCGCGAGAGGTTTGAGCGTTTGCGCCGGCTGATCACGATGAGATCCGGAGCTTCTTCTTTGCTGATCTTGAGGATTTCCTGCAGCACTGAGCCGCTGCGCACGATCGAGCGTACGCGGATGTTCTCTTCCTTGGCGCGCTGCTCGATTTCACTGATCCGCAGGCCGGATTGCAGCTCATATTCTTTGAGCAACGACCGGTAGAGCTGCTCCGACGGCTTGCCGCCGATCCAGCCTTCGTCCGTAAGCTTGGTTACAATTTTATCAGCAAAGTCAATATCCAGAACGAAGAAAACCACCAGCTCCGCGTCGTTTTCTTTGGCGATGGCAATAGCCTCTTCAACGGATTTCGGGCTATTGCGTAAGAACGACAGGATGAGTAAGATTTTTCTCATTGGTTTTACTCCAAACAGCAAGGTACTATTTTAGCTAAAGCCACTAAATCTGAAACTCGAAAACGCAAATCGCAACTTGCCGGTAGCTCCGGTTTGCGATTTCCGGGTTCCGGTCTCCCGCCTCCGGCCTCCAGTTTTCAATGCAACACCTCACAGCTCAAACCCAATCAAAGGCCAGTAAAACAAGATGGAAAGAGCAAAGATTATGATGGCGCAGATCTTCAGAATCATGCCGCCAATGACCGTGTCCTTCAGGCGAACAAAGCCGGAAGAATACGCGATGGCTGTCGCCGGCGTACCCATCGGCAACTGAAACGCCAGACCGGACGGAATGGTCAGAGCGAGCGTGGTCAAACCGGCATTGATGCCAAAATCAGCCGTGAGACCGAGCGCTAATGGCATCATCAGGGCGACGACTGCTGTGTTGCTGATCGCTTCCGTCAGAAAGATCGATACGCACACCAGAGTCAGGATAAGCGCCCATTCGGAAGTGACCAAACTGCCCATAGTCTTTTCTGCTAACCACATGGCTGCTCCGGTCGTTTCCATGGTAAAACCCAGACAGATTGCGCCGCCGTACATCAAAAAAATGCCCCAGTTGACGTCTTCTTCGACTTCTTTCCAATTGAGCAAGCGAAATATGAACGCCACCACCACAGCAGCGATAGCAATATTTGCCAGACCAAGCGTTTCGCCGACTGCGATCCAGGCGGATATGGTGAGCAGCATCAGACCACCGAGGGCCAGCTCGCGCCGGGTCACCGGGCCCATACTTGCTTGTTTCTTGTTGAGCGCATCCTTTGCCTGATCGATGTTTTTGATTTCAGATGGGAAGAGTTTTATCAGCACAATATAGGCGATGGGCAGCATGATCAGGACAGTGGGCAAAGCGGCCAGCGCCCAGTTGAGAAATCCGATGCGCTCACCTGTGGTTTCATACAAAATGCCTACTGCCAGCGGCGCCCGTGCGCCACCGAGAAAAGTCGTAACGCCGCCGATGATGCAGCCCCAGGTCATAGCCAAAAACAGCAACTTGCCATAGTTGCTTTTGCGCGGCATCAGTTTGAGCGCATCCACAACCTCCAGCACGATGGGAAACATCATCGCGGCCACAGCGTGCTCGGACATCCAAAAGGAAAGGAAGGCCGAAAGCAGCAGGAAGCTCAACAGCAGGAATCCGGGCGATTTGCCAAAATGACGCAATACCAGCAGGGCCAGCCGTGTACTCAGGCCAGAACGCATGATGCCGGAGGCAAGGATAAAGGCGCCCAGAATAAAAAAGATAGCCTCATTGCCAAACAGGGCATAGGATTGCCGGGTGGTCAGCACGCCGGAGAGTGGAAAAAGTATGATAACAAGCAGACTCGTCACCATCAGGGGCAGGGCGTGGGATACCCAGAGCGTGATGGCAACGACAAAGATGGCCAGGGTGTATTGCGCCCGCGTCGACAGCCCGTCCAGCTCCGGCAAATTGATGATGATCGCGAACAAGACCATCGCCAGCACCAGCACAGCGGGTCTGAATCCCCGATTGAGACGGTCGCGCAATGCGAGTCGGCTGCCGACAGTGGTGGTGCTTTTTGCCATTTAAGCCAGCGCTTTCGCTAGGTCCATGCGATGAATTGCTTACGTTGTGGCGGCTGACAGGCAGGACAGAAGAAGGTGTCGTGCCCCAGAACACCCGCACGGCGTATGGTGGCGCCACAGCAGGGACATGGCGTATCTTTCCGGTTCCGCACCCTGAGGTGGTCGCGTACTTTGACTTCGATGGGCTGCCCGGCTTTCTCGACGGCTGCGATGGCCCAACGCATGACGCTCACGATGCTGTCGTAGAGCTGTTTTATTTGTACGTCCTCTAGCTGGTAGCAAAAGGTCTTCGGATGAAGCCGCGCCTCAAACAGAATTTCATCAGCATAGGCATTGCCGATGGCGCTCAAACAGGTTTGATCCATTAGGAAAACGCGGACTTGCTTGCGTTGACCGTGAAAAAGACTCTTAAATCGTTCAAGAGTGAATTCCTCACTTAGAATATCGACGCCTTGCTGCAAATAGCGCGGAATCTGTTCATACGCCCCGGCGGGCACGAGATAGAGCTTGCCCATTTTCTTATCGTCGAGATAGTGCAAACAGGTGTCGTCATGTAGAAGCCAGGTCACACACAGACCGCGACCGCGCTTCGTTTTGGCCGGCGCCAACCTGAACCTGCCGGCCAGCATGGGATGCACCACCAGCTCGCGTTCATTGTCCAGAGAGAAGCGCAGGAACGGCCCGCGTCGATGCACACTCTCGAACGTGGCGTTCGTGAGCGCGGCTTCGATCCCCTCTTCGACCAGCACGCGCAACACGATGGGTTCTTTGATAGTCATCTGAGTTACGCGTTTGCCAGGCAGGTGCTGACTGAGGTGTTTTTCAATGTAAACCAGATCCGGGAGTTCAGGCATTTATCAGTCAGGTTCGTTCGTCGTCTTTATCCATCCGATGGCCTGGAGCCATCGGATGGATAGGTGCTTATTTTAAAGTTTCTTAGTTTCGGTCATGGGGTCATGGCGCTAGCGCTGTGGGCTTTCTGCAATACTAATGCAATACTGAAGTATTGCACTCCTGCCCCTCCCGTCAATTTAATTTCAGGATGCGCGCGATGTTGCCGCCCAATATCAGCTTCTGCTCGGCGTGCGCCACGCCCAGCTCATCGAGAATCGCTTTTTGCGTCTCGAATATATCTTTGCGCCAGCCGCGTGGAAATGTGGATGAATCTGTGCCGAACAACAGCCGGCCGGGTCCGATCTCCTGCAGCGTTTTCGCAAACACATCCTTCAAAGTCAGGGGCGGCTCGATCCAACTGTTGGAGCTGGAAGTATCGAGATAGACGTTTCTATTTGCAGAGGCAACTTCCAGAGCTTCATCGAACCGGCCGCAGCCAAAGTGCGGGATAATGAAGTTAACATCCCGGAAATCAGAGGCCACCTGTCTCAGATCCAGCGGATTCGAGTATTCCGGTTTGACGTTGTCGGGCAACCCGATCCTTTGAAAAATCGGGATGCTCAGCTTTCCGAAATGCAAGAACACAGGCGCTTCTGCAGAAAATGCTTCTTCATAGATGACGTACGCCGCCTCATCATAAGCGTGGAAGTGGTGCATGGCCGGAAACATGAGCACGCCGCGCATTCCGAGGATATTGATTGCATACTGCGTCTGCCAGCGCGCTTTCTGCATGTTCGGATCGATCATGACATAGCCGACCAGCCGATTGGGAAAGGCATTGATGGCAGCCGCAACGGATTCCGCATCATTGAGTTTGCTGGCAAAAAGGATTTGTTTTGCGACTCCGTATTTGTCCTGTTCGCTGACCCATCTTTTGCCGAGCTCTGCGGGGTCCTTCGGCGGCATCTCCCAGCCGAGGTGTGCGGCCAGCGCCGCCACGTTTTCAAACCGATCCTGAGCCAGGTGATAGAAATGTTCGAGCCAATTGTAAGAGAAGAAGTGTGTGTGTGCATCTATGATTTTCGGTGCTTCAGCCATTTGCCATCCTTGTCTGCATGAGGGCGTAATATAGCGAATTATGGTTTCGGTATCAAGCCCCGAATGGTGCGAACGTGCCTGCACACGCTGCGGGTTATTTGCCCGTTGTCAGACTCCGTGAGTTGAGGGTCTGCCAGAACAAGACGTGCTTTGCCGACAACTGCGATTCGCGTCCATGCCGGATCAGCGCGGCGAAGGTTTTTCCGGTATAGGCAGAATCGAGCACCACTTCCGGTTCATGTTCTTTTGCCAGAGAAATGGCTTGCTGCGCCTGCGGTAGCGGCCGGCTGTAGCCTTTGCCAAAGTAATCATGCTCGATGCGACAGTTCACATTTTGCGAAAAGGTTGCGCCGTGTGCTTGTAGAATACGTCTGGCGCCGGCTGTCAATCTTCGTAGATTCCAGGAATTCGCTACGATGCGGTCCACCACGCGCACGGCGACCACTTGTGTCGGCCAGCCGAGCAGGCACAGACCAAGCGCCAGACCAGCCGCTGTGCCGCCGCTGCCAAACGGGCAGTAGATCACATCCGGTCGTGGCATCTCACCATCGGCAACCTGCTGTCCGAGCTCTATAGCCGCATTTACAAAAGCCAGCAACGTTGTCGCTGAAGTGCCGCCGGGAGGTGTGAGATACACGGAATCACGCCGTCGCGACTGCAACAGCTTCCGGAGCATCAGGAACGGAAAGGTCAACGAGGAACGGGCGCAATAGACATGGCGTGCGAGCCCACGTGTCCGCTGCAAATTCCGGTGCTTGATTTCGTCCATGGGGTACGGCATGTAATAAACGTCGGATTCCAGACCCAGCTTTCCGGCGTAAACCGTACAAGCCAGCGGCCAACTGGAACCGAGAGCGCTGTAGCTGGCCACCACCTTTGCGCCGCGCTGTATCGCCTGCGCCAGCACGTACTCCAGCGTGCGCACCTTGTTGCCGCCATACAAGTCACCGCTCAGGTCATCACGCTTGATCCAGAGAGTATGGAGATCGAGAAGCTGCTCCAGATTATGCAGTCGCTTGAGAGCGGTTGGAAAATTTCCGAGCGGCAGCCACGGTATTGCTTCTTGCAGGTCGGGGAAACGCTGATGCAGGAGGGGATGTTGCATCATGGTCTCCGCGATTCCGCTCGACCAATGAGAGCTAACATAAGAAAATCCAGGTCAAAACTACCTTTGAAAAATGAGTTGCAATGGCAGTAGCAGTCGATTCTTTTGCACCGATCCATTGCCACTGCTCCTGCCATTTAGTCGTGTCCCTTGCTGCGCTTTGTGGCAAAGAAATCCGCGAACAGTTTATTCAGAATAAAACCGGAGCACCCGCTCGATGCCCTGCTGACAGACCGCATCAAACGGCGCGGTGCTCAGAGAAAACATGCGGCAATCCATGGCCGGGCGGTAGAGACCGGTGGCGCTGTAGCCAGCGCCTTCAAAAGCACCGATTTTGTCATAGTAGGGCGAGGCCTGCATCGTTTCAACCTGCAGGTTACGCAACTTGAGCCATTTTTCATAATAGTCGGGTGCACTGCGGTCCCAGGTTCGGCGCACGGCATCCAGACTGTCATACTGCGCCTTGGGCCAGGGTGTGGGCAGCGGTGTGTCTTCTGCCACGAGTTCCTGCCATTTCAAATTGGCGGTGTCGAGCAGAGCTGTAACGTTGGGCGCTGTGGGCTCTACACCCGAAGGGTAGAAATCGACATAAGAGGTCGCGCTGGAGTAATATTCATCGCCCAGTCCGGCAAACGAGTGGCCGAATTCATGCGTGAACATGTAATCGACATGCCAGTCCAAATCCGGATTTTCTACCCCTGTCATGCCGGTAGCATAGAGGTTGTATATACCGCCGCCGCCATAACGCTTGCTGTTTACGAGAATGTAGATGAAATCATAAGGCGCTGCCGCGGCGATGTCCCGCATTTCGCGATTGGCGTAGGTCAGAATGTAGCGCGGCGAGTCAAAGGAGTTGTAGGAGCAGCCGAGCGCTGTGTTTTTCCACTTGTTCTGCCGTGGTTCATCGATGCCGGAATCCTGGGAAACAACTTCAATCGCCCGGATGTTGATACGGCTGGCGTGTTTCTTGAACGGCGCGGTGTTGAGCATCACCTCTTTCCAGCGTTCGGCATCCTTGCGGAATTTGCCCAGCTCCTCTATGGTGTAGCCGTCGCCGAGCAGAAGATAGTCTACTTTCTTATGCGGCGGGCCGCTTTCGTGCAAAGTCAGTACTTTGAAGTCGCGCCCGCGCTGCTCACGGTTAACAAATCGAGAATTCGGCTCGACCACAGTCGAGAAAACGTTGTGGAATCGCATCCATTTGTCGCGCTTGGCAATGATGACTTGCACAGCCCGCCTGGGAAACGGGACGAGCACAGATTCGTGAAACGTGCGAAAGTTTTCGTCGATGGCTTCCTGTGTGGTTTCCCACTCGCCGTAGACGCTGGCAAATCCGCGTGAGTAGATAAGCTGATTGGTAGCCGTGTCGAACACTTTGACCAGGTACTTGCCGAGATTGAGGGTGTCGATCAAATTGACGCGGCTGCCGGCCCAGCCATCCTGCTCATAAGCTTTATCCAGGCTGATGTATTCCTGAGTAGCCGTGCCGGTGTGGTAATAATCAACGCGCAGAGTTTTGTCCACAAAGAAGCGGTCGAAGGAGACAGATTGAGCAGAAGCAGCCTCGATGGGGATAAGGGCTGCCAACAAGCTTAGAACGAAAAAATGCAGAGGTAAGAAAGACATGGTTATTTGTTCCTCGATAATGTCGGATAATTGTAAAGGACGGCAAAAGATAGGAAAACGTTGGAGAAAAATCAAGCCGTGGAATTCGCGAGACAATAGCTATACCATCAAAGCCACAAGATTGAAAAACGGTTGTGCCAGAGCCGGATCACCAGAGATCCCGGCATGAGATGCGGCTTCTTCGGCGTCTATTCTTCTGGTTAGCAAACGCCAGGCGGTTGCATCATCCAACCGTACCCGATTTCGGATATTCGGATTATGGCCTGAGTAAAGCCGCCATCTGTTTTTGTCTCTGGATAAGGTCCACTGACCTGCGCTATCACCAGTCACCACAAACGAAATTTGCGCTCCGGGCTCTGCGTTTGTATCCCGATAGGCGTGCGGCAAAGCTCGTAAGAATGTATCCAGCAAAGGGAACAGCCACTTGCGCTGTGTGAGGCCAGCCGCACCAATGGCTTCGCGAATTTGCTGCTGGTGATGCCACTTTTCCGTGTATTCGCGCGCGATATCGAACCAATTCGGCGAGCTTTCATCACCAGCCCAGGCAACCGCAAACATTGCCGGTGCCTCCGGATCGAGATTTCGAAACAGCTTGATTACCGCCGGTCCTGTCAATTGTAACAGCTCAAGCAAAACGGCAGGACTTAGTCTGCGGGCAGCGCGAATCCACTCGGCGTTCATCTGGTTAAGAAACGCAACCAGGTCCCGGTTGTTTGCAATGCGTTTCTCTGGCTGCGGCAGCGGCAACTTATCCCGCTGAAAAGAAAGCCGGCGCAGATCGCCATCCAGTAAGTGCGCAACGACATCTTTGACGGTCCAGGCTCCGGACGAGGTTGGCCTGCGCCAGTCATCTTGGCTCAGGCTCCGCAGCAAGGCCATGAGCTCGTCGTGGAGCTGGCTGAGTTCATCGATGACAAGAATGGGGGCTACGGGTTTCATCATCAGGACGCTCGATTGTGTTGGCTTAACGGAAAGATATTCAGCCGCACGAAACAATCAAGGTAATTGTCAAATATGATCGCGTCGATACTCATTGGGGATTGGAATTAGCGGTTGCATGTTCTTCGTTTTCATGCTAAATTACTCAAAAACAAGTAATGAACTACTTTGCAAAAGATAATGCCACCAGTTTCTCATCCGTTTAAAAAGGGTGCGCTGGTTATTCTAATGAACTATAACGACCATGAGCCGCCACACTGTCATGTGAAGTATCAGAATGACGTGCGGAGTTTTCGAATTGAGATCAAAACCAAGAAATGGATGGAACCCGGAAGACCCCTTCCCCCAAAACTGCAGAAGATGGTTGTGAGCTGGGTGGAGGCTCATGAAGAGGATCTATTAGAACAACCGGATAATGCCCGAAATAATCGACCAGTTTCAATCGTGGGGTGACTAATATGAAATGGCAAGAGTGGTCAGAAGTGGCCAGGAATGAGGCTTTGTGGGAAAACCATGAGGAAAAGGGACTGTTGAAAGCAGAGCATGTAAGGGATTATGTGCTGCGTTTGTGGTTTGAAGAATCAATGGACATCTCAATCTATGAACTGGACTTTTATCCCTTGATTCTGAAAGAGAATCCCGGAGAGGCTTTACTTCCGTTAAGAGACAAGAATCGCTTTGAGTTCGTTGAAGGTGACTATACCTTAATATGGCCTAATCCTCAAACCGGCGCCCACGATGAGGAGGCAATTGATCTCGCTCCAGAATGTGTTCGATTCTTCTGTGAGAAATATGGAAAAAAGTTAAAGACCCCTGAAGAACCTGTGGCGAATCACGGTTAAAGCAGCCGTCAGCCATCTCGTTCCTACAGTCTGAGTGTCTCCACATTACGTTTTCCAATTCATCATTCATATCTAAGTGAATCAACCGGATTTGACGTGCTCGCCCGAACGGCATGGAAGCTCACTGTTAGCAGGGCAACGGCCAGCGCCGCACACGCGGCCAGCACAAAGATATCCACGCCAACAGGCACTTGATAAGAGAAACTCTGCAGCCAACGGGTTGTCGCCAGATACGCGAGCGGCCAGGCTACCAAATTGGCGATCAGCACCAGCCTGACAAATTCCTGGGTCAGCAGGTGTACGATGTTCGCCACGGAGGCGCCTAATGCTTTGCGGATGCCGATCTCCTTTGTGCGCCTTTCGGCCGTAAACGAGGCGAGACCGAACAGGCCCAGGCAGGCGACCAAAATGGATATGCCGGTGAGATAGCCCATCAACTTGCCGAGCCGGGCTTCGGTGCGATATTGCGCATCCAGTTGCTGGTCGAGAAAGCTGTAATCGAACGGCCACTGCGGCGCCACCTGCTGCCAGGCGTCCTGCAAATAGGCGATGGTCTCGTGCAGATTCTGCGGTTGTACCTGCACGACGATTTCCCACAAAAATCGTCCGGGCGGTGCGATGGTGAAGACCGCCGGCTGAATGGTCTCGCGTAGCGAGCGGAAGTGGAAGTCCTTTATAACCCCAATGACCTTGCCTTGTTTTTTGACCCAGCTTAGCTCGCCCTCCCTTCCGATGGCATTCTCCCAACCAAATGTCTTCGCGGCCGTGTCATTCACAATAAAAGCTTGCGCGGCGTCCGTCGCAAACTCGCGCGAGAAGCTCCGTCCCGCCAGGACTTCCATGCCCATGGTTTCGATGAAATCGTAATCGACCGCGAATAGCTTGACTGTCACCCCATCTTTATCATCGTGCCCCTTCGGCAGAAAGCTCGGGTAGCCCCAGGTCGCGGGCGGCGGGCGGCACGTGCGAAGCCGCAGATACAGCTTTGACGCCGGAGTAGGCGGCGATGGCGCGTTTGAAC
>CAZVSL010000033.1:0-16658 GCA_964629935.1 uncultured Calditrichaceae bacterium
TCAACTCGTTTCCGGCGTTCATCCCGGTGACCTTTGAGCTTACCGTGCTGTTCTCCGGACTCATCGGCATCGGTGCGCTGTTTATCCGCAACCGCATGTGGCCGCTTTCCCGGCGTCACGTGTTCGAGGGCGTCAGCAACGATAAATTCGTGCTGGTGGTGGAGCAGCGCGACGTGTCGGTGGACGAACGCGACATCCGCGCTGCGCTCGAGCTGTTTCAACCGGTGAAAATCGAGGAGGCGAACGAGCTGCCATGACTCGAACGAGTTTACATTGGATTGGCCTCGTGGCGCTGCCGGTGGTGACTCTGGGTCTGACCTGGGCCTTGCAGCGCGACTTTAGCAAGCCTAATTACGTCTACTTCCCTGACATGGCCGCGTCGCCAGCGTATCATGCGCAGGAGCCGAATCCCGTCCTCGCGGCCGGCACGATGCAATTGCCGCCGCCGGGCACATTAGCGCGCGGACAGCGGCTCTTCCCCTACGACTCCTCAGCAGTCGACCGCGAGCGTGCGGCGCGGGAGCTGGAAAATCCGTTTGCCGCCGGCGAGGTCAATCTCGCTCGCGGCCAGCACCTGTTCGAGACCTTTTGTACGCCGTGCCACGGCAATAGCGGCGCCGGCGACGGGCCGTTGATTCCGAAGTATCCCAATCCGCCGTCGTTCAAAACAGCACAGGTGCGCGCCCTGGCAGACGGCGAGATCTTCCACATCCTGACCTTCGGCAAGCGCAAGATGCCGGCGCACGCCGCGCAGATCAGTCCAGACGACCGCTGGAAACTGATCTTGTACGTCAATCAACTACGATTCGGAGAAGCCGGCCAATGAACGAAATAACCGAAGTTCTGAAACCACAAATCACAGAGACGCCGTCGCGACCCGCGCGCGAACCACAGGAAGCAACCGCGGGTGTGCAACTCACATCCCAAACCCGCGTCTGGCTTGGTGTTCTGCTGGCCGCGGGGGTGCTGGCGCTGGTCTACGGACTGCTCGTCTCGCCACAACGCGCCTGGGCCAACATCCTGCTCGGCAATCTCTATTTTCTGACCCTGGCGCTGTGCGGCGTACTGTTCATGGCCATCCACTATCTGAGCAACGCCGGCTGGTGGGTGCTGATCAAGCGCGCGCCGCAGGCGCTCACCGGCTATCTGCTGCCCGGAGCGCTGGTCATGCTGGCGCTCTACTTCGGCATCCACCATCTCTATGAATGGTCGCACGAAGCCGTGGTGGTCAGCAATCCCCTTTTGCAGGGCAAGGCGGCCTATCTCAACGAGCCGTTCTTCATGGTGCGCATGGTTTTGTTTCTGGGCTTATGGCTGTTTCTGGCGATGCGGTTGGAGAAGCATTCGCTGCGTCTGGACGCCGCCGGCGACCCGGCGCATCTGCGTTCGGTGAAGCGGTACGCCGCGCTGTTTCTGGTGGGCTTCGGCGTCACCTTTACCTTCGCCAGCTTCGACTGGGTGATGTCGCTGGAACCGGAGTGGTACAGCACGATTTTCGCGGTTTACATTTTCTCAGGTCTGTTCGTCAGCGGCCTGGCGGCCATCACGCTGCTGGTTCTGTTTCTGAAATCGCGCAACGTGCTGCCGGGCGTGAACGAGAATCACCTGCAGGACCTCGGCAAATATTTGTTCAGTTTCAGCACCTTCTGGGCTTATATCTGGCTGTCACAGTATCTGCTCATCTGGTACGCCAATCTGCCGGAGGAGGCGGTCTATTACGTGCGCCGCACCAGCGGCGGCTGGTATCCGTTCTTTCTCGGCAATCTGTTTTTGAGCTGGGTGATTCCGTTTGTGCTCCTGCTCGCGCGCCGGGCGAAACGCACGCCGCGCGTGCTGTTGTGGGCGAGTGTGATCATTCTCGCCGGTCATTGGCTCGATCTCTATCTCATGATCGCGCCGGTGTTTTCGCCGCAGGTTTCACTGACTCTGTTGGAGCCGCTTCTGTTTGCGGGATTCGCCGCCGGGTTTTGCTGGGTGATGATAGGGAAGCTCGCCAAACTGATAGACCGGCCGTGCAACGATCCTTACCTGCTCGAGAGTCGCCACTTCCATCAATAAGGCGAGAGCGCCATGTTGTTATCCAAAGGTTCCGTGTACGCCATTCGCACAGCGCTCTATCTGGCCGTAGACGAGCCCGAGAACTACGTGCCGGTGCAGGACATTGCCTGCGTGCTCAACATCCCTTTCCACTTCCTGGCCAAAATCATTCAGACCTTGGGCAAATACCATATCATCACCTCGGTGCGCGGCCGCAACGGTGGCATCACATTGGGCGGCCCGCCCGGTGACATCTCTCTGCTGAATATCATCGAAGCGATGGAAGGGCCTTATGCTTTTGATGATTGCATTTTGGGACTGCCGGGATGTGGCGAGAAAACGCCGTGTCCGCTGCATGACGAGTGGGTCACTGTGCGCGACGAGTTCAAGACCTACTTTGCCTCCACTGATCTCGCCTGTCTGGCGCACAGGGTGAAAGAGCTGAATCTGCGCATCACAGATGTTGATATCGGGGATTGATATGGCAATTTAGCTGCGCTGTAGCGCCGCTGGTCAAGCTCATTTTCCCTGCAAGCCCGGCCAGCTAAAAATCGCATAAAACCACATAAGCCGCTTGTGGTCCGTGCACACCCAAAAATAAGCGCATCTCGATATCGGCCGTGCGACTGGGGCCGGAGATGAAAGTGATGTTACAGTGCTGCGGATGGCCGCGGTAGATTTGTCGCAGTCGCGGTGCAGCATCTTCGAGAGCTGGCACGATCTGCGATGCCGGCAAAAGCGCCACGTGCACGCGCGGGAGAGATGAAACCAGGCGCCCGGCGTCATTGGTGCTGACTTCGACGATGGCGCCTGTGAATGCAATAGCAAATACCGCTGTGCTCAAGCCAATGTCTGCCCGGTCTATCTCCGCCGGCGATTGTTGGTCACAATAGCTGATTTGCAGATCCGGGAAATTCTTGCCGGAAAGCAGCTCAATAGGCTGAATTGCAAGACCGGTAAACTCTGGCGTTGTCACCAACTTGCGAGCTTTTTGATCAGAAACGATGGTGTGCAGAGTGGAAACCAGGCTGTCGACCGAATCGGCGATGTATACTTTGCCGGCGAGTTTTTCATATTGCTGGATGAAGAGCTGGCGTGTATCTGAATCGGGCATCGGGTTAAGGTATTGTTTTTATCTTGAAAAATTCACAAACATCATTCAATCAGCAAAAAAATCCGAAATCCCAAATGCAAGTGAGACACAAAAATTCAAGAAACTCAACCAAAATGGCTATAGCCTGTTTGGCTGAGTGCAAGCTCGCGGCCATCCTGATCGAGAAAGCGAATTCCTTTTTCGGCTTCCGTGATCTTGCCAATGGCGGTGCAGGTCACACCAAACTTTTGCCTGAACTGGGCCAGGATGGTTGCCTGCTCGCGCCTGGCTGCAAACAGCAGCTCGAAATCTTCGCCGCCATGTAAGGCGTAGTCGCGTGCGTTTTCATTGTTCTCACTGGCAATGTGCATTGTCTCATCATGGATCGGAAGTTGTGAGGTCCAGACTTCGGCGCCGGTCTGGCTGTTTCGGCAAATGTGCCCAACCTCGGAGGCGACGCCGTCGCTGATATCGATCATGGCGCTGATGGCCAGGTTGCGGGTCAGATATTGCGCCTCTGCTATGCGTGGGAGTGGCCTCAGATGGCGATCAATGATATGTGAAATACGGGCAGGAGGATGCGCTTGTTTTGCGCGCAAGGCTTTGAATCCGGCCATCGCGCCGCCCACGTCGCCGGTGACAAATATTGTATCTCCCGGCTGCGCGCCTGACCGCGTGGTCATCGCAGCCTTCGCTACTTCGCCTATGACGGTGACGGACAGAAATGTGCGGTCCGGTGAGGCCGTGGTATCGCCGCCAATGATGCTCACCGCAAATCGGTCTGCCAGCGCCCTGGCGCCGCTGAAGAGCTGCTCGACTGCCTCGACTGCCACGCGCTCAGTCAGGCCGATGCTGAACAGGGCGAATCTTGGCACGGCTGCCATGGCTGCAATGTCGCTCAAATTTGCGGCAAGCGCCCGCCAGCCGAGATCGTAATAGCTAAAATATGACAAATCAAAGTGCACGCCTTCGGTCAGCACATCTGTTGTGACCACCGTGGCATGCCCGGCAGTCGTATCGAATACGGCGGCGTCATCACCAATTCCTAAGACAAGGTCTTTCGCAGGTTTGTCGACGATTTTGCGAATGCGGTCGATCAGGCCGAATTCGCCGATATCCTCAAGCTTCATGAGCTGACTTTCACCAGCACGCGTCTGGTTCTGGGGCCGTCGAACTCGCAAAAGAATATGGCCTGCCAGGTACCGAGCACCAGCTTGCCATTCTCGATGAAAATGGCGTCCGAAGTACCCATCATACTGGCCTTGATATGCGCCGCAGAGTTGCCCTCGGCGTGCCGGTAGCCATCTTCAAAGGGCACGATTTTGTTTACCTCCATGATCATGTCACGCTGCACGTCCGGATCTGCACCCTCGTTGATGGTGACGGCTGCCGTTGTGTGCGGCACATAAACATGACAGATGCCGCTCTCGACTCCGCTTTCATCTACAATGCGCTGGACTTTGTCCGTGATTTTGACGAATTCAACCTGTGAATTCGTACGTACAGATAGCTCTTCTATCATGATATGTTATCCTTTCTTCATATAGCATCTCACCAGGAGTCTTGTTGGCGGGCTAAGCCTTAGTTTCTAACAAGATTTTTCCAGCCTTTTCCGAGTTTTTTTCGGAGAATGACAGGCGATTTGTGAATAATGCAGGCTAAGACTTTGTGGCTCATTGTGCCTGCAGCATTTGAGTTAGGCTCAATGCTGATGCTCCTCAGTCGGCAGCGCGTTGACGGCCGCCACGATAGCGTCGGCGAATCGCGTCGGCGCCTTGGGGTGTTTTTCGAGATAAAGGGCCGGTTCGATCAATTCCAGCTCCATGAGCAGCAGTTGCTTGTCTACTTCGATGCCATCCACTCTGGCGTACAGACATTTGTCATCGACAGCGTCCACCACTTTCTGGGCTTGCTCGGCCAAATAACCGGGAGGCCGTTTGCTGATGCAGGTTCCGCCCAGATTTTCCTGCACGCGAAAGTCGCCTTCCTTTGGCAGTTTCAATACGGAATGGCTGAAGTTGTCATCGAAGAAGATAAATGACCACTCTCCGTTGCTCTTGATCTCGTCGATGAACTTCTGTACCATCAGTTCCGAATGGGTCTGGAGCAATTCCTCGATCCTGGACTGGTCCTGTCTTGCCGTCGAGAGCGAGGTCAGCCATGTCTGTTCGGCATTGGCCGAGATCACGGGTTTGATCACAGCTTGCTGCCAGCTTTGTTCCGAGAGGATTTGATGCAGTTCGAACGGTTCCTGGCGGCTTAGCCAGACAGTTGGCGCCACAGGAATATCTCTTTCTTCAGAGAGTTCTTTCAGATACTTCTTGTGATAATTCTTGCGCAATATTTTGCTGGAATTGAAGATGACCACGCCTTCTTTTTCGAGTGCATCAATCCAGGCAAAGAACGCCTCATGCCGCAGATGGTAGTCCCAACACGAACGGATGATAACAGCATCATACTGGCTCCAGGCCGCGTCCTTTGAGTCCCAGACGATGGGCTCGACATCCACACCCCAGAACAGCAGTTGGTCGAGAACCAAGCGGTCATCGCGAGTTAATTCTGAATATTGATTCGAGGTTGCAAGAGCGATTTTGCGCATCGGTCAGGTCTTTTCCTTTTGTTTAATGAAATGGTCGATCAGCTTGCGGGCAATGCTAATTTCGCCCGGCAACTTTGGCAATCTGTCCGGTGTGAACCAGCCGGCGTGCTCGATTTCGTCGCGGTTGATGTTGAGCTCACCGCCGGCGTAATTAGTGGTGAAGCCGATCATGAGAGAATTTGGAAAGGGCCAGGGCTGGCTGCCGAAATAGCACACGTTCCGTGCGAGGATTCCCGTTTCTTCCAGCAGCTCTCTTTGTACGGCTTCTTCAAGCGTTTCCCCCGGTTCCACAAACCCCGCCTGAACGCTGTACAGCCCGGGCGGGAAATGTGGTGAGCGGGATAGTAAAATCTCATCATCGCGTTGCACAAGCATGATGACGGCCGGCGCGATGCGGGGATAACGGACCAGGCCGCAGCGCCTGCATTTTTTGGCGCGCTCATTGTGCATAGTGTCTGTCCGGGAGCCACATTGCCCACAGAACTGGTGCGTACGGTCCCAGGAAACGATCTGCAGCGCCCGGCCTGCCAGGGCGAACATATGCTCATCAAGGCAGCCGTAGGCTTTTCGCAAACCCAGAAACGTTGCGCCCTCCGGCGGTCCGGCTGAATCCGGAATTTCTGCTGAAAAACAGGGCGTGTCATCGAGATACCCGAGGAATTGCGTCCGGGTCAATTCCAAATTGAGGTCCTCCTGCGCGTGAGCAATCGGGATGGCTGGCGACGGCTGCGATTGCAATAGCAGCTCGTTATTTCTGAATCCGAACCAGAGCGCCGGTTTCGCAAGCTCTCGCGGCGGCTCGATCGCCGGTTCGAAACGATGATAAATCGACGAAGGTTCCGCATGAACTATCCGTGGATTCAATTTAGCCATCCGGTTTTTGGGCCTGGTTCGATTTCGCAGCCTGCCAGAGAATCGCTGCTGTGAAGGATTCAGTTCGATTCAAAATTCGGACAATAAGTAACGCAAAAGCCGTGAAAGATTCAAGCGAATTGTCACGCCAACGGATGACAGCAAAGCGCTGCAAATGTGATGAATCCGGCAGATTCAGCGGCAGATGGTGGGGTGGTTCAGTCCGGCGTCGGCGCCGTCCTGAGCAGCTCGATGAATAAATCGTAGTCGTTGTAGTCGGAAATGATTACTGGCGCGCCAGCATTTTCCAGGCGGGATTGGTGGTGATTCTCGTACTCAATGCCAACAAAACCGAAACCAAGCTTACGCGAAGCCTTGACGTCCCAGATGCCGTCACCGATATAAACAATCTTGTCAAAAGCTTTGATGCCATAGGCTTCCCTGGCCAGCTTGACGGCGTTTTGCATGATGGCCTCGCGATCTATGACTTCGTCACAAGTTGAGAGTGGGATACCGTCTCCCTCGAAACCTGCCATGTTCAGTTTAAATTCGGCTGATACACGCCAGCAACCCGTAGCTAAGGCCAGTTTCCAATCCGGTTCTTTTGCCAGACGTTGCAACATGGAGGTCGATCCGGTAATTGCAGGAAATCTTTCTGGTTGAGACTTGTATGCTTGTTGCAGGCGCCTTGCAAATTCCTGGCGAATTTTTGCATGCTCGTCCGCTGACGGCAAGCGATTGTAGGCTTCTTGAAATACCTGTGCCATGATGCCGGAATCAGTATAATGCGTGAAACGCTCCCAGTTGCTGTTCTGAATTTCAAGCCCGAACACCTCTTTGAAGGCGCTTACGTAGCATTCGCAATCGACGCTGCTGGTTGCGGTCAGGGTGCCATCGATGTCAAAAATAGCGAGGTTCATGTTTGTTATTCAACTTTGAGCTGGTTCAAACATAAACAAAACGGCGTGCGCTATCAAGAAAATAATCTCGCAAATTGAAAACAAACGCCTGTGGGTACACGGCGATAAATCCAGCTTCATCAGCTTTGGCATTCAGGCCGGTCATGCGAATGGCGTTGTTTGCATGTCCGCCGCCGCCGTGCAACATCACCACGAGCGGCACGGGTTTGGCGAGCGTGGCAAAATCAGCCGGAAGATAGAGCACAAAATAGCGGTCGCGCTCTCCCTGATGCATCACCAGCTCATGCTTGCCCGGTTCTGCTGGCAAAGCCTGGTTTGCACGCACGCAGAGAGCCAAAGCTGAACTGGCCAGCGGCACAGCCACTATGGTTATCTGGCGCGTGAGGTGGCTGCTGTATGAAATAGTGCGCTTGAATACCATTACGATTATGTTTTGTCGTCCACATACAGATAAAGTTAAGCGGCAGGCAAGAGCAACAGGCGCAGACTTTTGGCGCTCAGACATCACGTATCAAGGTGATGCCGCGATGCAGAAAGTAGAGCGCTGCCATTTGAATGATATGATAGATATCGTTGTGGTTGAGGTGCTCGTGCACAGAAAAGCCGCTTACCTGAACGCCGGCAGCAACAAAGGAGATTATGATACCAGCGATAAGCCAGGGCGCGCTGGCCGCCTGACGTTTTTGGTAGGCGTAGATTTGCAATCCGATAACTGCGAGCATGGCCGGCGCATAGTCCAGCACAACGTACAAAAATGCATCGTGGCTGACCATCCACACGGCATAGGTCGCCAGCTTTATCGCAGCCAATGCGAGCAGCCATCGTTGCACCGCAGCAGAAAAAGTGGCGACCACGGTACCACTAAACAGGCAAAAGCTCGTGACTCCGATTGCGTAGACCGTTGTTTTCCAGATCGCCTGATTTGCGAAATCGCTCAGGTATAGTTTGAAGCCATGCGAAGTGCCGCCCACAAAGGCGCCAATGGCCAGACTGAAGAAAGCAATACTCCACAAGCGTATGGATTTTTGCCGGAACGCAGAAGCGATGCGCCATTGGCGCATGCCAAAATAGAGCGCCAGGCCGGCCAGGATGTAGTCGGTGATCAAGGTTGTCGGTTCGGTGATCTGCATGTCGTTTAGGTTTTCTGAGAATCAACTGTTGCCGCCTTCGCCTGGCGCGCAAATAGCGAAGCCGTGCTGATTTGTGAAATAGTCAAGCCAAAATTCATTGGCCGAACACAGTTGCGACCTCTCGTTCAAATTCAGCCAACAGCTCTTTGCCGGCGGCGTCTTCCACCCTTTGCTGCAGGATGGTGAGAATAGCCTCAAAGAACCAGCGTTGGCGTTCTCTCGGGCGGCTGAAGCGGGACCAGACGGCATCTTCGCCTGCCTTGGCAATGTCCTGGCGGATGGACCGCAGGTTGTGCAGTTTATCGGCGCAAATGAGCTGGAGCAGCTCCGGGGAGGCTGTTTTCAGCGCGTCGAGTGTATGCTGTTTGCGCATTTCCCAGGGATTGCGCTTATCCGGCTCGGTTGCGCCGGCGACGAGGTCGGCGACAGCCCTGCCAAACTCATGTTCGATATCGGCAAGGGTTGCGGGTGTGTCTTCGACTGTATCGTGCAGCAGGCCGGCAACCACCACCTCCTCTCCGCACCCGGCCTCGATCAATAGTTGCGCCACGCCCAGAGGATGAATTATATACGGGATCCTGGTCTGTTTGCGAAATTGTCCGTGGTGGGCTTTTGCTGCGAATTCGATGGCTTTGAATAGCATTCAAGAATGCAAGAAATATGAATGAGCTTCTCAGGTCATTGATTTGCGGTACACCGTTAGTTCATTGTAGGCTTGGCACGGCTGTCAATTTCTTCTGCGGAGAGTCGATTGACGAATTGTATTCAACTAAAGCATCCCATGAGATCTTCCCTTCATCACAAAAATGATACAAGAACAGCTCGGTGAATTTGTTAAGAATCTGTGCATATTGCTGATTAAACTCTTCTGTCTTTTCTTTGGCCTTGTGTCCAAGCGGTTCTATGATGTGCACATACAGGTTACTATCTCCAGAAATAAACTGCCAAAACCGCTGACCACAATACTTGAAATATTCGCCCTTATCTTCTTGGCGATTTCGGCCATAACAACAGCCGTTTATAGCTATAACATTAATTTTTGAGTTGCTGGTACGGATCGCTTTTTTCGCTCTTGTGAAATCTGTTTTGAGTTTGTCTATTTGACTCTTATTGCCCCAGTGAGGGCCAGACTTAATTGAGACTATGTACCGGTTTCTATCTTTGTCGAATTCTAAATCAATACCATCTGCGGCAGATTTCCAGCCACCATACACTTTCTTGTTAATAAAGATGGCAACACCTTCGAGAAAATCTCCAAAGATGGTTTCTTCCTGCGAGGACAAATGAGCATCAAGGATCGTTTGTATCAGGTCTTGAGCTGTTAATAGGTTCTTGGCACGGAAAAGATATGGGTTCTTGCGTTTCAACACATCTGACAGACGCAAGCTTTCTAACCTATCCAATCTCTTTCTGTGAAATTCGCCTATATGGTTCTCTACATATTGCCTAACTTCGTCAAGATTTAGTTTTTCCACTAAGCTCCCCTTCAAATCATCTTAAGGGTTTTGTTTTTCAATTCGGAATAAACCTGGTCATAGTACTCTGGCGAGATTTCTATCCCGACTGAGTTTCTTCCCAACCTGTAGGCAACATGTATTGTCGTGCCAGAACCCATGAAGGGATCTAGTACCCAGTCATCTTCCTGCGTAAACAGTTTAATGAACCATTCGGGCAATTTCTCCGGAAAAGCGGCACTATGATTCTTATTGTTACATTCTGTGGACATGTGTAATACATTGCTCGGATATGCTTTGTTGCGATTCAGCCAATTCGAGATATTCTTGCCAAAGCCACTTCCGACTTTCGATTCGTCCCGGGTCTTGTCTGTTTCGCTAAGATTTGCTAGCCTGGATTTGGCCCAATCTCCCGTTGGCACCATTACTGCTTCTTGAAACATCTTAAACCTTCTATCCTTATTAAACTGTAGCAGACGCTCCCAAGCATCCCTGAATCTGTTCGGCCATTTGCCAGGATAGGAATTTTTCTTGTGCCAAATGAATTCTTCTGTCCATCGCCATCCCTGTTGTCTCATCGCTGTGATTAAATTCAGGACGTATACATGCCGCTCCCCATTAACAACTTTTTCTTTTATGTTCAAGATGAATGTGCCAGTCGGTTTTAAGACTCGCAGTAGTTCTTCTGAAATTGGCATGAACCAGTCAACGTAATCATCTGGATGAATCCTCCCATAAGTCTTTTTGCGTTGATCGGCGTAGGGTGGTGATGTTACGATCAAGTCAATTGAATCGCTTTCAAGTCCTTGCAGTTGCTCAGCACAGTCTCCAAGCAAGAGTTTAGTTTCAATCGCCATTTTCAGACCTTCACAACAATTTCGAACAAGGTGAACTACTCCATACTTTTCTGGGAAGACATGCGGCTAATGGGAATAGGGCATCGATTTGTTGGCTTTGTTTAGCCAAACCTCAACACATTCTTCACCACGGCCGCAGCAACACCGGGGTTCTCTTTTAGCCGGCGCGTGGAATATTCATACCAGCGCTTGCCATAGGGCACATAGACCCTCAGACGGTAGCCATCCTTGAGAATGAGACGGCGCAATTGCTCATCCACGCCCAGCAACATCTGAAATTCGAATTTGTCCGGTGCAAGCTTCAGGTCGTGGATGAGCCGGAAGGTGGCCCAGACCAGCTTCTCATCGTGGGTGGCCACGCCGACATAGTCGCCGTTCTTAGCCAGGTCCCGCACCAACAAGTTGAAGTTTGCGTTGATGATCCACATGTCCTTGTATGCGATTTCACGCGGTTCGACATAGATGCCTTTGCAAACACGCACGTTGACATGCTTGTGCTGCTTCATTTGGGTGTGAATATCGCTCAGGCTGCGTCGCATGTAGGATTGAATCACAAAGCCGACGTTGTTGTATTCTTTGCGCAAAGCGCTGTAAATATCCAGCGTATCCGTGGTGCAGGAGGAATCTTCCATGTCGATACGAACAAAATTGTCTGTCTCCTTAGCCCGTTGCACCAGTTTGCGGACGTTCTCCAGGCAGAACTCCTTGTCGAGCTTCAGCCCCAACATAGTCAGCTTTACGGAAATATTGGAGTCGAGTTTTTCGGCATGGATGCGGTCAAGCGCTTGCAAATATTCTTCTACTGCAGGTTCCGCTTCCTCCCGGGTTGTGATGAATTCGCCCAGCACATCAAGCGTAGCGCAGCATCCCTGTGCCTGCAAATTCTTGATTTCGTCGATTGCGTCATCCAGTGTTTCTCCGGCGATGTATCGGGAGGCAAATCGTTTGACGATGGGCTTCGGTACAAGTGGAATCGTCCAGACAACCAGCTTATTAAACAAGTTCAAGACGTAACCCTTTCATCATGGCTATATCAGGTTCGTTTCCAAGGTGCGTTAGTTTGGCGTCTTCATTTGTCCAGTACCTCGGGATTAACCAGATTCTCTGGCCGTTCGCCTTTCAATCCGGCGATCAAATTCGATGCGGCCATGGTTGCCATCTTAGCACGCGTTTCGATAGTCGCGCTCGCAATGTGGGGCGCAAGCACGACGTTTTCCAGCTCGAGAAGTCCGGGATGGATGTCAGGCTCCTCTTCGTAGACATCGATGCCGGCGCCGGCAATTTCACTTTTCTGCAGCGCTCGTACCAGCGCGGCCTCATCCACCACGGGCCCACGCGAGGTATTGATGAAGTAGGCCGTTTTTTTCATCATTTTGAAAGCGTCATCATTGAAAAGATGATGGGTGCTTTCCAGCAGCGGCACGTGTACGGATATAAAATCGGAGGCTTCCAGCAGTTCTGCAAATTCAACTTTTCTGGCGCCGATCTCCTGCTCGAGCTCCTCATTGCGAAATTCATCGCAATACAAAACTTGCATTTTGAATCCGACAGCTTTTGCCGCCATCGCAGCCCCGATGCGCCCGGCGCCGACGATGCCCAGGGTGCGTCCGGTAATGTCTCCACCGAGAAACATCATCGGGCCCCAGCCATGGTATTTTAGAGCGCGGGTGAACTTATCTGCCTCGACAACCCGGCGGGCTGTGGCAAAGAGCAACGTCCAGGCGAAGTCGGAAGTCGCGTCTGTCAAAACGCCTGGTGTGTTTGTTACCAGGATACCGCGTTCCGTTGCCGCCTCAACATCGATATTGTCAAAACCGACGGCATAATTGGCTACTATTTTGAGCTGCGGCCCGGCCGTATCCATGAGTTCCGCATCGATTTGTTCGGTCAGCAGCGGTAGCAGGCCGTCCAGCCCCTTGACGTTTTCCAATAACTCTTCACGGCTCAGTATGTGGTCTGCCGTATTGACTTTGACATGCTTAAGGTGTTTGTTCAGAATGTCAAGTCCCGGCTGTGGGATGACGCGTGTGACGTAGACTTTGTACTTGTCTAAAGACATTAACCCTCCTGTCTTAGTTTGACTGATTTTCGATTATCTCTTTTACAATTGCAGCATGATTGTGTGTGGCGTCGTTGTTGCCATAGAGCAAAGTAACCGCCCCTGCTTTCGCTTCTTGTGCCAGACGCTGCAACAGCGCCTTCTTGTCTGCGGACTGTAAGAGCTCCTGCCTGTATTTTTCGGAATAGGCTTGCCAGTTGGACTTATCAAACTCGAACCGTTGCAGATCGTACGAAGGCCCCAGCTCTGTCAGCCACGCGTCGATGCGGGCGAGGTGTGTGTGCACACCCTCCGGCCAAAATCTTTCCACCAGATAGCGCTTGCCATCCTGTTCGTGCGCTTTATCGTAGATACTCTTGATTTTGAGCATACCTCAGTCCACCAGCAGATAGCCTTCATTTTTCCAGGCTTCCTTGCCTCCTCTTAAAACGAGCACATTGGTGAAACCCGCACGTTGCAGCTTGCGGGCTGCTATGATAGCCAGATTCGAGCTCGCTTCCGTGCAGTAGACAACGATTTGCTGAAATCGCCGAAAATGTTTCAAAGCGTAGCTTTCCACTTCACTCAGCGGCACACAAACGGCGCCATTGATGTGTCCGCTCTGATAGTCGTCGATGTGAGAAATTTCCAGGAGCTGAAAGCTTTCGCCGTTCTCGATTTTGCTATGGAGCGTCTGCGGGCTGATCTCAGCTACCATTTCCTCGAGATGGCGCAATCGTTTTTCGGTGAGCAAATCGCGTATTTGCATGAACTCAAATGGGGAATAAACAACAGCTCGAATCCATTCTATTGTGAGAACGGGATGCAATATAGGAAAATTGCATCAGCCGCGCAACCAAAATAATTTGGCTGATTGGCCGATTCATCAGGAAAAACAAGTCTTGATTTTAATTGCTGTACAGCTTAGTTTAGGTCGTACATTTTTCAGAGGGTCATGAAACAAGATCATATTATTCGGGTTGCCCTTGCCCAGGTCAATACCATCGTCGGTGACCTTGAGGGCAATTGTGAAAAAGTCCTGCAAGCGGCGAAGAAAGCAGAGCAAGCCAGCGCTGACATCGTTATTTTCCCTGAGCTTACGGTTCCTGGATATTTCCCGGAGGACTTACTGTTGAAGCGGATGTTCATCGAGGACAATAAGGCATATATTGAGCGGCTTGCCTCGGAGATCGATAACATAGTTGCGCTTGTTGGCTTTGTCGACAGCAACCAGTACAATGACGATATCTATAATGCCGCCGCCGTTCTGCAGAAAGGCAAGGTAGCTGCGGTTCACCACAAGATCTGCTTGCCCAATTACAGCGTTTTCGATGAGAAACGATATTTCGTGCCGGGGGACAAACCGCTGGTCTTTGAATATCAGAAGGCATTGTTTGGCCTCAACATTTGCGAAGACATTTGGGTGCCTGACGGTGTGGCCGAGTGCCAGGGTCTGGCTGGCGGGGCAGAGGTAATCCTGAGTTTGTCAGCATCGCCCTATTATATGGATAAACGCCAGGTGCGGCTCGGGTTCGGGGTCAAGCGGGCTCTCGCCACGCGCGCGTATGTGGTTTATCTCAATCTCGTGGGCGGCCAGGATGAGCTGGTGTTTGACGGCGACAGCTTTGTTGTGGACTATAACGGCGATTTGGTCTCGGAGTGCAAGCAATTTGACGAGGATTTCATCGTAACCGATCTCAGCATTTCAGAAGTGCGCCGATTCCGTGAATCGAATGAGGCGTATCTGCAATACAAGCGCGATTACCTGCCTCTGTACGAGCCGCAATATGCAAAGATTGCCAACATATCAGTACACAATCCGAAACCGCCGATCGCACCACAGAAAACAAAAGTTCTGGACCTGCACGAAGAAATTTACCAGGCGCTGGTTCTGGGAACACGTGATTACATGCTAAAAAACGATTTTGAGAAGGTGGTGATCGGCCTGAGCGGCGGGATTGATTCCGCTTTGACCACAACCATCGCTGCCGATGCCCTGGGCGCTGAAAATGTTCTGGGCGTGCTCATGCCCAGTGAGTATACATCCGAGGCGAGCATGCGGGACGCCATGACCCTGGCGAAGAATCTCGGTATCCGTACCGAAACCATCCCGATCAATCACGCCTTTGAAGTATATCTGGAAATGCTGGCTGAGGTATTTGCCGGCACAGAGCCAGACACCACCGAAGAGAATTTACAGGCCAGGATCCGGGGTAACATTTTGATGGCGCTCTCAAACAAATTCGGCTGGCTGGTCCTGACAACGGGCAACAAGAGTGAAACCAGCGTGGGATATTCGACTCTGTATGGCGATACTGCGGGCGGATTTGCGGTGATCAAAGATGTGCCAAAGACAATGGTCTACAAGCTGTGTGAATCCCGCAACAAGGTGGCTGGCAAAGCGCTTGTTCCGGAAGAAATCATCAACAAAGCCCCATCTGCAGAGCTTAAGCCTGACCAGACTGACCAGGACACGTTACCGCCTTACGAACTGCTCGATGCGATTTTGGAAGAATTCATCGAAAATGACAGGTCAGTCAAAGAGATTATTGCGGAGGGATATCCGCGCGAGGTGGTCAAAAAAGTGGCGAGGTTGGTTGACATCAATGAGTATAAACGCCGGCAGGCGCCGCCGGGCATCAAGATCACGGAGAAGGCTTTTGGCAAGGATCGGCGCATGCCGATCACCAATCGCTATCATGTGTAAGAATTGAATCAGGGCAGGAAAGGGCAAGCGTACTTGCCAATTCCTGCCCACGATATGATTACGGAAACTTTAGTTCCAGACCAAACCGCGGTCGCACCCGCAACTCCAGACCAAACGGATCCACCTCCTCCGAAATCTCCTGTCCGATCGAGAAACCAGATTTGAGTTCATTGGCGAATTCCACGCTGATGCCGCCAAAGAAGTGCACTTCCACCGGAATACCCGTCGGGAAGCCGAATCCTAGTCCGACGATAGGCTCGATGGTGTTGTCCAGGCGAAGGCCGGCGAGCAGATGGAACGAGCTCGGCACGGTTGGCTGCTTGGTATCGACGGCCTGAAAATGATAGTTGATAACACCAAACATGGCAAAATCACCCTGCGGCTTGGGACGGATGACAATACGGCCCTGATCCACGATGAAGTCAACATCGTCGACGGTGGTGATAGCTGTGGCGATGCCGAAGCTCCAGTGTTCCCTGGCTGTATTATCGAACAGTGCGGTTGCCAGGAAATCTTCAGAATCAACCTGCCGCTTCACAATCACATTGATGTCCGAGTTGCTTTGAAATTTTTCCGGAATCTCGAACTTACGTATATCCAGCCACACTTCCCGAACCTGTGTCGTCAGCGGCACACCCTCCAGCGGCAAAAACAGCGAGACAAAATCGAGCAAGCCCTGTTGAAATGGCGAATCCTTTCGCGTCAACGTTACGGAAAGGAAGTTTTCGGCTTTCTCCTTTTCGGAGATGAAGATATAGTACAGGTCAGCGTCCTTCAATCCGTACAGACGCGTATCGGTGAAATCGGAGCCGGCGTGCAGCATGCCGATAGGCGCCATCTCGTCACCGTAGTCGGCAACAACGATATGATAGTCATTCGGATTCATGGAAAAGCCGGACAATCCGATCAGCTTAGCGAGACTGTCTGCGGCCCATTCAACCTCGCCCTCCAGAAACCAGCGGTATGCTTTG
>CAZVSL010000033.1:16668-21307 GCA_964629935.1 uncultured Calditrichaceae bacterium
ATGCGATCTTGAGCAAAAAGCGAATTTGAGAGTACCAGGCAGATCAGCGCAAGCAAACCAGCCCTGACGTATGAATTCCCCATGAAATATCTCCTTATATTTTATTGAATAATTGGGATTTGTGCGAGCGCATAAACAGCGCCATAATAGCAGTTGCGATTCTAAAAAGCAAGCAAATAATTAACGGGCAGAAACAGTTTTTTCGTTTATTTTATATCTGCAAAAGGCTATATTGATGGGGAATTAGAATTTGCGGTCGCAGACCCCTGTGCTGTTTACGGGGCCTCGCCGCGCTGGTAATAATCCAGGAGCAAATATGTTTAAACTGACGATAATCATAATCCTGGCCAGTAGCTTGCTGGCGCTCAGTGCATGTGGCGACACGAAGCCATTTCTGAGAGAAGGTTTTGGCGTGAAATTTGGCGAGGAAAACAACAGACCGGACTATCCGGATGTGCTGACCTTCTATGCCCTGGGCGACTGGGGTACGTGCAATGAAAACCAGAACGCCGTTGCCCGTGGACTGCAAATGGATGTTGATGAGCTGCCGATCCGGGCGCAGAGACCCTTTGTGCTCGGCGTCGGTGACAATGTGTATGAAAATGGCTTGCCTGAGGGCTGGAACAATCCGGAAGCAATCGATCTGCTGCATGCTACTTTTGGTGACATCTATTCACAGGTCAGGTATCAGGACGAACCCCTTGTCTTTCACGTCGTGCCCGGCAATCACGATTATGCGGGCCTGGCCGGCGGCAAGAACGGCTTCGGCGATATCATCCACCAGGAAACCACAGCCGAACGATTGTACGATTGGTGGCGCTACTATCCGATTGATGATGCCAGAAATAGCGACACCAATGACTCCACCAATTACGCCAGGCTGAAGGCCGAAAACATCCTTGAGGTGACAGTGCCGCAGGTTGTAGAAACCGGCGCCCAGAGCAGACTGAGTGTATTTGCCATCGATACGCAGGTTCTGCTCAATCTCTATGACACCGACAACAAAGAGACTCTGCAGAAACACTGGGACCGCTTGCAAGAGCTGGTGCGCAGCAATCCGGCGTCCTGGACGTTTATCATCGGGCACCACCCGATCCGCAGCCACGGCAAACATGGCGGATTTCGGAAATGGTGGTGGTATGTACCGCCGATCATTGTCGCAGCGCTCGTTGACAAGTTTTTCTACAAGCGCATTCAGGACCAGGACCACCCCGCTTACCGCAAATTCCGCCAAGACCTCGGGAAGTTCATGCAAGAGCATCAAATTGATGCTTATCTCGCGGGACATGAGCACAATCTGCAATTTATTGCATTGGGAGAAAAACGGTTTCAAATCATATCTGGCAGCGCCGGCAAACTTTCCGACGTAACGCATGATGACGACACGTTGTTCTCGCACACCTCATTCGGATTCGTACGTTTCGATCTGACAGACGAGGAAATGTGGGTTGAGTTTTTCAGCTCCGGGCCAGACCAGGAAGAGGCTAAGTCAACTGGTCTGTTTAAGATTGTGCGGTGAACCTGTGGCAGAGACTGTAAGTTTGGTTTGCGAATTTGTGAATCATTCAAAAATTAGTTGCTCAGGGCCAAATCTCTACTCAGCCGGCATATAGATGGTCTCCGCTGAAGCGCGTGAAATCTGCGCCAAGAGTCTCATCGTCGACCTGCACGTCGATCCTATTCTGCAATATCTTCTCTTTGATTACGATCTGCGCGAAGCACACGACATGCACTGGCGGCCT
Organism: uncultured Calditrichaceae bacterium; assembly: GCA_964629935.1. GTDB lineage: Bacteria > Zhuqueibacterota > Zhuqueibacteria > Oceanimicrobiales > Oceanimicrobiaceae > CAZVSL01. The sequence goes on from CAZVSL010000033.1 coordinate 18,411, forward strand.
GGTAAGCGGCGATGGCTCTTCAATGTTACGCAGGCGGTCGCACGCTTAAAGAAGCTGCACCGTCCTTTTTATAACCATATCGATATACCGCGCATGGTGGCTGGGGGCTATGGTCTCGCGGCCTTCGGCGTCCACTACTATCCCGTGCAGTCCGAAGCTGGCTGGCGCAATGCCCTGCGGCAGTTGGATTATCTCGCGACTGTCGCCGGCGAAGATGAACGCATCGAGTTGGTCAGCAAACCGGCGCAGGTTGCGCAGGTCCGGCAGGCGGGGAAAGTCGGGGTTTTTGCTGGCGTGGAAGGCGTCCATTGTCTTGGCGCCGGTGGCCATGCCACCGAACAACGGCGACTCGACCGCTTGCAGCTCTTGTTTGAACGATATCATGTCCGGTATGTGACACTCGCCCACTTTTCCAGAAACGATGCTGCCACACCTTGCCTGGGACTTGGCAGTGACCCGAACAAAGGTCTGACAAATTTTGGCCGGGACGTGGTTCGAAAGATGAATGAAATCGGTTTGCTGGTGGATGTTGCCCATGTCAGCAATCGGGGCGTGCTGGATGCCTGTCAAATTTCGGCGCAGCCAGTTATGGTGACGCACGCCGGGCTCCAAGCCGTACGCGACCATCAGCGCAACATTAGCGATGCAGCGTTACGTTCCGTCGCGGAAACGGGTGGCATCGTTGGGATCATTTTCGCGGCAAACTTTCTTGCCGCCAGCAAAAAACCGGACAGTGGCGCCATCCTGGATCATATCGACCATGTCGTGCGGGTTGCCGGCGAAGACCATGTTGCCCTGGGTTCAGATTTTGACGGATGGATTCCGGGGCTGCCCATGGATTTGGCCGATGCAACGGACATGCCCCAATTGGTACAGCGAATGCTGGACCGCGGATACACGCTGCAAAGAATCGAAAAGATTCTCGGCCAGAATTTTCTGCGCGTCTGGCGCCAGGTTTTGCCCTGAGACACTCCTGGTTTGCCTGCCGTCAATACGCCCCATACTTTTCTATTGATTTTCAGGGGTTATTCTGTTATTTTACTTCATGTTTTCCAGAGTTTTACTCGTGGTTATGCTGGTTTCTCTCTGCGGCAGTACCATCATGGCCCAGGCTCAGATCCGGACTCACCAGGAGCGCCTCAAGCGTATCCGCAATGAAATCCGAAGTGTTGAGAAGGAGATCGAAGCCAGCAAGAAGGAAGAAACCTCCATTCTGGACCAGCTCAACGAGCTTGATTTGGACATCGATCTGGCGCAGACTACCATCCAGAATTTGAAGAGGGAACAACGCCGGAAAGCGGAGCAAATCGAGCGGATAGAAAAGAACCTGCAGGCGACCCGTGAAGAGCTAACTCTGTTGAAGGAGATATTCGCCAGGCGTCTGGTGCATGCCTACAAATATGGCCGGGTGAAAGATCTGGAGCTGTTGTTGACGGCCAGCTCTTTTAACGAAGGTCTTCTATGGCTTGAGTATGAGCACAGGATGGCAGAGCATGATTACCGAAGTTTTGTCAAGATCAAGGAGAAGCAGACGGAGATAGCTCGTAACAAGGATTTGCTCACTTTGGAGCTGCAAGAACAGAAAACTTTGCTGGCAGATAAGCTCAAAGAAGAAAAAAAGTTGCGCCAGCAAAAGCAGCAGCGTGAAAAGCTGCTCAGCAAGATTCGTGAGAACACAGACTTGTTGCGTCAACGCCTGGCTCAGAAAGAACAGGCCGCAGCCCAGATTCAGCAATTGATAACGAAGCTCGAGCAAACGCCGGTCGAGGCGCCGCTGCTCAAACCGGCAACAACTTTTACTGAATTGAAAGGGCGCATGATCTGGCCAACAGAAGGCAAAATCATCGCCAAGTTTGGACGCTATCGTCACCCGGAGCTCAAGACTATTACAGAGAATATCGGTATCGATATTCAGGCGCCGATGGGCAGCCCGGTACGTGCTGTGGCCAGCGGAAAAGTCACGGCGATTGAATGGCAGCGTGGTCTGGGCAACATTGTGATCATCAAACACTATGGCGGCTACTACTCCGTTTATACGCACCTTGAGCAGATATCAGTCAATCTGATGCAAGACGTAAGCATGGGAAACATCATCGGCAACGTTGGCGAATCCGGTTCAATAAAAGGTCCTGTCTTGCATTTTGAGATTTGGAAAGGGACCGATAAGTTGAATCCGGAAGAATGGTTGGGCAAGAATACATGAGTGGCTTTGCCAATATTATCGGACAAGAGCGCGTCAAGAATTTCTTTGAAAGGGCGCTTTCGAGCCGGCGCATCTCGCATGCGTATTTGTTTTTGGGGCCTGCCGGTGTGGGCAAAGAAGCGATGGCGTTGGAGCTGGCCAAAGCGCTGCTGGGCGCCGGAGCCACAAGTGATAACACAAACCATGACGCAAAACGTATCGCAAACCTGAGTCACCCGGACGTGCGTCTGATTTTCCCTGCGCCGGCCAAACTTAGCGAGGAGGACTACACCAAAGTTATCCAAAGCGTGGTTGCCGACCCTTATAACCGCATCCATCCCTGGGCAAATCCATCCATCTCTATCGAAAAGATACGGGAGCTAAGACGGCAGGCCGGGTACAAATCGTTCGAAGGAAAGGGCCAGGTTTTCATTATCCTGGACTGCGACCGCCTGACAACTGAGGCCTCCAATTCATTGCTCAAAATCCTCGAAGAGCCGCCGGAAAACATGTATCTGGTGATGACCTCGTCCAGACCCAGCTTATTGTTGCCGACCATAACCTCCCGTTGTCAACAGGTCAAGTTTGATCCGCTCACAGCAGAGGAAATCGAGCAAGCGTTGCTCAACAGACACGGCATTGCAGAACAGCGGGCCAGACTTTGCGCCCGGCTCGCAGGCGGCAGCTACCGCCGCGCTCTGGAATTGGTGGAAGA
>CAZVSL010000033.1:21317-22328 GCA_964629935.1 uncultured Calditrichaceae bacterium
GGAAGATGGTTTGCAGGAGAGGCGGGAGCAATCTCTGGAGTTCTTTCGCAAGACAATTCAAAATAACTTTCTTCAGGTATGTTACGTCGATGAGCTGCTCAGTCAGTTTCAGCGGGATGCCAGAGCTGTCAGGGAATTGCTTACTTATGTTCTCATCTGGTTTCGTGACGCAATGGTCTACCGGGAAACGGGAGAAGCGGGAAGACAGCATTTGATCCTGCAGGACCAGGCAGAGATTCTTAAGAATTTTACCGAACACTTTCCTGAAGCTAATTTGAATGCAGCTACACAAGAAATTGAGAATTCATTACAGCTCATGGACAGAAACGTACAAATCAATCTCATCTTAATAGTGTTACTAAATAAGCTCAGGGCGTTTGTGAGGAGGTAGTTATGCAAAGCGATTTGGTTGAGGTCAAATTCAAGGGGCAGAGGCGAGAAGTTTTTGCCAACCCCGCTCATATTCCTTTTAAAGTTGGCGATTATGCTGTGGTCCAGGCAGACAAGGGCGTGGACCTGGGTCGCATCAATCATATAAGCGGACTGCTGCAGCAGTCTCTTGACGAAGAGAAACAGCTTAAGAAAATCATTCGCAAGTGCAATGCGAATGATCTGGAACGGCACGAGCAAAACAAAGTCCAGGAGAAGAAAGCGCTCCGCGTCTGCAAAGATAAGCTCAAAAATCACAAGCTCAATATGAAGCTGGTCGATTGTGAGTATCAACTGGACGGCAAGAAAATAACCTTCCATTTCACCTCGGAGAATCGTGTGGATTTTCGGCGTTTGGTGAAGGATGTCGCCGGCGTTTATAAAACAAGGATCGAATTTCGGCAGATAGGCGTGCGAGATGAAGCGCGCCGGCTCGGCGGCTATGGCGTCTGCGGCCGCAAACTGTGCTGTTCGTCGTGGATCAAAGAGTTCATGCCGGTCACCACCCAGGCAGCGAAGGAGCAGAATCTGTCCCTGAATCCATCCAAGTTGGCTGGCGTTTGCGGGCGCTTGAAGTGCTGC